>CAZOIS010000001.1:0-73586 GCA_964579865.1 uncultured Lentisphaeraceae bacterium
CCATGGCGCGGACGACATGGGAGTCGGTCGCGCCGACAAAGCACAGGCCCTCGACATCGGGGTAAGGTACGCCGTATGCGGCGTGAAAGGCGGCGCCGAACGCGGCGCGGCCCACGCCGCGCGCGTATAAGAGGGTGCCGTCGATATCGAAAAGGAGGGCTGAACGCATACCGGTTGGTGCTTCCCGAAAAGTCGTTAACAAGCTTTCACTATAGCATGGAGGACTGCGCCATGCGACATCGAATTGCGGGGCTGGCGGCAAGAAAAAGTGTGGTTCGCCTGTGTTGCGCGCGCACTCATTTTTTTGGGGATGGGGGTTGACAGATGGCAAGCCACCGGATACAATATCGTCGAAGGTTGGGAAGAGAGTACCGACTTAAGGGACACATAGGAGAAAGGAGGCGATTTAAGGATTTATCTTTTCGAAGCTCTGTAGCCTAGGAGCAGACCGTCGGACGAAAGTCCTGATAATGGCCATGGGCGTGTGGAAATCGACTGATCGGGCGATAGGGCCCACGCAGACGATGAGGGGCTTGCCGGATGGAGGAAGTGACCGGGCAACATGCACGGCGGCTTACGCCAGAAAAAAAACAGGTTGTCGGCGGGACCAGTACAAAGTCAGGCAACGCGATACTCATCAGCTGACTGGAAAAATCGGGACGTTTTCACCGAAGCATGAGAAAGGGTAAAGTGGGTAACATAGCCCCGGGACGCCACAGGGCGAACCGGATGTGTGCGATAGGACAATGCGAAAGGAAGTGTGTTCTGAGTAACGACACAATATGCGGTTACGCATAGGGGTTCCCTCAAAGATCGAGGGAACCCTTTCTTTATCGAGGGGCGTCCGTACGGCCGCCCGCAGAGCAAGGAGAAAAGCGATGATGAGGCGGAGAGGTTTTCTGGCGGCGGCGGGTGCCGCGGTGGTGACGGCGATCGGGGCGCGGGGACAGGACGTCGCGGCGCCGGCACAGCGGGAGTTCATCGAGATCAAGACGTATACCTGTTCCAGCGTGGAGAAGCGCGACGCGCTGATGGGCCTTTTCGACGCGGCGTTGATTCCGGCGTTGAACCGGCAGGGCATCAAGAAAGTGGGCGTATTTTGGAGCAGCGGCGAGGTGAACGACGGGAATGCGGCGTACGCGACGAACCTCTACGTGGTGATTCCGCATCCGGCGCTGGAGTCGTTCGTTTCGGAGGACCGCCGGCTGCTGGCGGACGCGCAGTTCATGCGGGACGCGGCGGCGCTGTTCGGCGCGCCGATGGCCGCGCCGCTGTACGACACCTGTTCGAGCGCTTTGCTGCAGGCGTTTGCGACGTGTCCGCAGGTGTCGCAGGTGACGGCCTCCGCGGACCGCGTGCTGCAGCTCCGCATCTACAACAGCTACACGATCGAGCGCAACGCCCGGAAGATCGAGATGTTCGAGCAGGGCGGCGAGATCGGGATCTTCCGCGCGTGTGGCATGCAGCCGGTCTTTTTCGGGCAGGCCCTGGCGGGAGACAAACTGGCGAACCTGACCTACATGCTGGGGTTCGCCAACAAGGAAGAGAAGGATGCGGCCTGGAAACGGTTCCGAGGCCATCCGGACTGGAACGCGCTGAAAGCGGATCCGCGCTACAAGGATACGGCGAACAAAATCACGAATATTTTGCTGCGTCCGTCCCGGGGATCACAGCTGTAGGATTCGCCGAGAACACTGAACGTTGGACGCCCCGCGCCCGGGTCTCGCGACTCCCGCGCGGGGCGTTTGCTTGTCGTCACGCCGGCTGACTCGCGTAGGCCGCCGCAAGCCCGCAAACGCCCGTTTCGCTCAGTCGCCGATCTTGCAGAGGGCGCAGTGGCGGCAGTCGAGCTCCAGCGGAAGCGGGGCGGCTTCGCCGCGCTTCCGGGCTGCCACGGCCTGCAGGTTGTTGATGAAGGCGAGGATCAGCCCGAGGGTGACGAAGCCGCCGGCCGGCAGGACGATCAGCACCATGGCGTGATTGTGGATGTTCTGGATGGCGCAGTCGCCCCAGACGGTGATCGAGCCGTTGCCGAGGAACTCGCGGATCGTCGCGATGATGGAGAGCGAGAGCGTGAAGCCGAGTCCCATACCCGCGCCGTCCGCGGCGCTGTAGAGCACGCCGTTTTTCGAGGCGAAGGCTTCGGCGCGGCCGAGGATGATGCAGTTCACCACGATGAGCGGGATGAAGATGCCGAGGCTCTCGGCCAGCGCGGGCGTGTAGGCCTGCATCAGAAGGTCGACCACCTGGACGAAGGCCGCGATGACGACGATGTAGCAGGGGATGCGCACGGCGGAGGGGATGATGTTGCGCAGGGCCGAGATGGCGGCGTTCGAGCAGATCAGCACAAAGACACAGGCCAGGCCCATGCCGAGCGCGTTCTCGAGCGAGGTGGTGAGGGCAAGGGTGGGACACATTCCGAGCACCAGACGGAAGGTCGGATTTTCTTTAATGATGCCGCGGGTCAGTTCGGAGAGAAAACTCATGACGGGAAGCCTTTTGCATTGAAAAGTCCAGTAGTATGCCCAAACTTCGGGCAGAATGCAATTCCGGGATGTCACTGCGCGGGCGGGTTTGCGGATCAGGGCCGTTTCCCGCTTTGCTTGGCCGTCCGGGCACCATCGCTTTTGCGTCGCTGCTGCAAGAGGATCGCCAGCACGATCGCGGTTGCGGCCGCCAGCGACAGTCGGATCAAACGCGCCGGGGCCTTCGGTCGGGGGCGTGGCGGCGTCTGCGCCGCCATCGGTTCCGCAGACAGCCGATGCAGCTCTTGGTCGGTCTGGCTGGACCGCATCCAGTCGTCCACGCGGTCCGCCGGCAAGGCGCGGATTTTCTCGGCCCGCTGCTTGGCCGCGGCGCGGCGGTTCTCCCGTTCGGCCAGCGGAACGGATCCTTGCGCCGCGGCGCGCGCATCCTCGTCCAGTTTGTCGCGGACCGCGAATTCGGGCACCAGGCTCTCCTCGACGATGGCATGCGCGGAGAGGCACACCCCGGCGACGGCGGCACACACGGTCAAGCGAAGGAAGGGGATCGTATTCACGGCAGCACCTCTTGCCAGCTGATCACGCGCGGCGTGGCGGGGGACATCGGCAGGTAAATGAAGAAATCTACGCCGTCGGGACTCGTCGAGCCGAGGCGGATGTCCCAGTTGAACCTCACGGTCGAACCGTAGATGATCCCCTCGTCCCGGCAGATGAGCGCGCCGTTGATTTGGCATTGTCCGATCGTGCCCATCGTGGCGTGGTTGTTGTAGAGCACCGCATCGATTTGGGTGATGGCTGCTTTCTGCGCGTTCTTGCCGATCACATAATCGCCGGCCGCGCTCTCGTAATAGCGGCGGGCCGATTCGGCGGAGGGCAGCCACTTTTTGGTTTTTTTGTCGTAAACGTACTCCACTTTTTTCCCGGAGTCTTTGGCGGTGTAGTCCCCGCTGAAGGTCGAGTCGTAGCCGATCGAGGCGTCGGTGGGGTCGCTCGCGTAAGCATTTACGAAGGGCGGTGTGATGTACTGCTGCACGCTGGCCATCCATGCGGAATTCGTGTAGTTCCCGAGCACGATGTTGCCCTTTGCGGCCAGCCCAAGCATATCGCTCGATTCGTTCTTTTTCACGGTCTGAGTCGGATCATTGTCGGGCTTTGACCAAGAAGGCGGATTCTTATACGTCAGGTTGCCGACGATGTAGATGTTCCGTCCCGAATAGATGGCGCCTTGTCCCGTGACCGTTCCTTTGATGATGACGTCGCTGTCGACCACGACGGGCCCGTCGATCTCGATCGGCTTCGAGGTCCCGTCCAGCACGATGCAGCCTTTGTCGGCCCCGTTGGCGAGGCCGGAGGGGCCGGCGCCGCTGTAGCAACCGTCCACCAAGACGTTGCCGCCCTGCTTGATGGTGGCGCCGGCGTTGTTGGCGATCTCCCGGTAGTCGGCCAGATCGCCGAGAAAGGGCATTTCCAGCGATTCCTGATAGGGCAGCAGTTCGTTTGATCCCTCGTAGCCCATTTCCCACGTGTCGCCTCCGGCGGCGGTCGGGCTGGTCGGGCGCGTTTTCGGGTTGTTCTCGCTCCAGTACTGCGCCAGCGTAAAAAACTGGGCGGTTCCCGAAATGGCGCCCAGCGACCCCAGCTCGCTGTTCGCGGCCGCGTAGGCGGAGCCGTTGACCCAGGATTTCCCGTCCAGAAACAGGTTCCCGTTGGCGCGGATGTTGCCGTTCGCCGTCACGCCGCCGCCCATGAACCACCCGTAGTTGTTGACGAAGTAGGCGTAGTCGAAAACCGAGGAGCGCCGCAGCGCATACTCCACCGTTTCCTCGATGATTTTGGAAATGGTGACGCCCGAGGGCGATTTGCACGTGGCGGTGGCTCGCAAGGTCAGGCGCGCGAACTGTCGGATGGAACTGCTGGCGGAGCGTTCCATGTCCGTCAGCGAGACCGTCACGACGCAGCCGTTGAGCGTCTGGTTCTGCATCAGGTAGCTGATGTAGCCGGCGGTCCCGATGCTTTGGCCGGAGTGGCTGTCGAACCACGACAGGTTGTTCCACGTCGTCGGATAGGCGGCGTAGTAGGCCCTGAAGTCGCGGAAGATGTCGGCTTTCTCCTTGTCGAGCGCGGACTGGGCGCTCAGCCGGCACAGGGAGCCGGTGGTGTAGACGCCCGCCGCCCGGGTCCCGTTCAGAATGTATTCCAGCGCGCCGCCCGCGATGATGCCGACCACCAGCAGGCAGGCCACGACGACCGGCATGACAAATCCGGCGGACGGTTTAGACGTGTCGTTCATAGCGTGGCTCCTTCACGGGTTCATGATCTGGACTTGCGCCTGACTCTGCTGCTTGTATTTCCGGGTGGAGACTTGAAGTGCGAGATCTAAATTGATGATGACCGTGCCGGTATCGTTCGACACGACTTGAAAAATCTCTTCTGTCTGAAAGACCGGCGTCCCGCCCGCGATCCATTTCGCCTTGCCCCGGTCCGCGGACAGCTTTTTGTCGCTGCCGAGGGCGAGGCGGTTCGAAGCCCCTTTCTTGGGTTTAAATTTCAAACCGTTGCCCCCCTTGTTCTTCTTGTTCTCCACCGACAATTCGCTCAGGCTGGCGTTCATGAGTCCGCCTTCTTCCGGGACGATGTTGAAGAGCAGTTTT
The DNA here is from genome assembly GCA_964579865.1 of uncultured Lentisphaeraceae bacterium. Lineage (GTDB taxonomy): Bacteria > Verrucomicrobiota > Kiritimatiellia > RFP12 > UBA1067 > DAOPZC01. Next base: position 5,135 of record CAZOIS010000001.1, read on the forward strand.
TCGCGCAAGGCGCGCGACTGCAAGGTCAGTTCAAGGTCGGCCACGGTCTCTTCGAGCAACCGCTGCGACGAGACCAGCGCCGCGATGGCCTGGGACATGATGACCGCGGTCAGCGCGGTCGAGATCATCAGTTCGGTCAGCGTGAATCCGTTCCGCCGCCTTTTTCGTTTATTTGGTGCCACCTGCATCGGTTAGTCCTCACGGGGTGTTCCGGAAGAGATTTCGCTCGACGCGGTGTCGCTCGATGACATAGGGGGTCGGCAGGCGGCCCCAGCCCCCGTCGGGAAGCGGCCACACGACATCGGTGATGATCTGCCAGTGCGTGACCGGCGTGCCCACGGGAAGGACGGACAGGCAATACGCGGCGTGCTGGCCCGCGAGCCAAGCGCTCGTGCGGTCTTCGGCCACGGTGCGCCATTCCGTATGATCAACGGCGTAATTGTCTTCGAACCACGAGGTCTTCCGGTTGAAGGTTTCCCAGGCGACGTCGTAGGCGAGGGCGTCTGCCGCCAGACGCCACTTGAGGTTTGCCGCGCCCCGCCGGCAGAAGAGCAGGGCCTCGAACAGGATCAGAAACAGAAGGAGGCTGATGGCCGAAGCAAACACGACCTCGAACAACGTGAATCCGCCTCGCCCGCTGGGGAAAGAGGCGCTCTTCCGCAGATGTCCGTTCCTGCGGTTGCCGAAAGGCCACGGTTTCATCCTCAGGACTTCCTCTCATATGCGCGGGACTCAGGCCGCCCCCGAAGAGGCGTCCTGCGCTGGGTGTTATGTGCCGGGTTCTTCATATAAACAGTAAACGACAGTATCAGGAAAAAGTTCATGCCGCGAGGAATTATTTCAAAATAATCACATGATGGTCCCGTATATGAGTGAATGTGCCGCCTGTTGCGGAGGGGCGCGTGTTCCGGCTCACATGTCGTCCGGGACTTCGATGCGGATCGTGCGCGCCCGCATGTCCTTGAGATCCGTGGCCGCGACTTTCTTCTGGTCGAGGTCGCTGCCGTGCAGCGTGCCGGGGTCGGAGAAGAAGGGCACTTCGAAGCTCGCACCGCACGCGGGGCATTCTGAGGCGGATCCCGCCATGTCGGCCGGCGCCTCGATCTCCTGGCGGCAGTTTTTGCAGAAGAAGGAGAGCATGCGCTTGGAGGGCAGCGTCTTTTGGATGGCGGGCGCGCTGGCATTGTCAAAACCCAAGGCGGCCAGGTCGATGCGAATGGTTTGCCCGCCTTTGCTCTTCAGATCCCCTCCCGGGGTCGGGCTGGCCGCGGGGTCTGGGGCCGCATTGGGAGCGGCTGGCGCTGGAGCGGCGGCCGGTGCGGGGGCGGCGGCCGGTGCGGGGGCGGCGGCCGGTGCGGGCAAGGGCTTGCCGTGCAGCGTGCCGGGTTCGGATTCTGTGGGCACCGTGACGGACGCCCCGCAGGCGGGGCACTGGGCCTGTACGCCGGCGGCCGACAGTGGCGCCTCGATCTCCTGCCGACACTGCTTACAGCAGAACGAGACGGCGGTTGAGAAGTCTTCGTGAACCTGCGGAGGGACCTCCTTTGGGAGGACCGTGATCAGGTTGTCCGGGGTGGGTGTGACAGCGTTGCGCGCCTTTTTCAATACGCGCACCCGCAGGGTGTCGTGCTCAGCAATGAGAATCGTTTCTCCGGATTGAGGATTTTTCATCTTCCTCGCCTTGCGCTTGATAACATCCAGTCGGCAGATTCCCGGAATAGTGAATCCTTGGTCACACGCCTCCCGATAGGCGATATGCCGCAATGCTTCCAGTACAAAACGGGCTGATTTCTGCGTGATCCCCGTGCTAAAAGCCAATTCCCGAACCAAGGTCGTCTTGTTATAGGTCGTTTTTTTCATTGCATTTGCTCATTAGAAGGTTAATAGTTAAGTCTATATGCAAGTAGTGTGCCAATACGTGGCTTTTGGGGCTGTGAATGTTTGGCATTAATTCTGCTTTTTAAGTTTTTTACGAAATGAATCTTGCGTTGGGGAACAGTCAATCATGGCCATGAAATTCTGGTTTGGCAAAAAAGGTACGGAGCCGGATGAGAGCGCGGGCGCGACCGGTGCCCTTCCCGTGGCGACGCCGAATCGTGCGGAAAGTGGCGCTCCGCCGTCTCCCGCAGAATCGGCGACGTCTGCCGTGCCGCAAGGTCCGGACGCTGTTTCCGTCGGCGGAAGCCCGTCTGCCGGAATCCCGCCGGCACCCCGTGCGGCGGTGGACGTGGGTAGCGCGGCGCCGCTGCCCTTGGCGGTGTCGCCGCAGACGGTGTCAGGGCCCGAGGCCGGAGTGAACAAGGGGAGCGCCTCTTCATCTCCTGCCGCGGAAACGGCCGACGTTCCGCGGACGGTACTGAAAGCGGTCGGAGGAATCGCCCCGGTCCGTTTGACGGCAGTGCACCCCGCAGGGAGTGGGCCGCAGACGGCGGGATCGGCCCCGGTCGCAGGTGCCGGACGCCCGGTTTTCGCGTTACGGCCGAAAAACGACTCGACGGCCGCGCCGGCCGCGGTGGCGGAAATAAAGCCTCCGACGGGGGCTCAGGCTGAAGGGGGCCCCGCTCCCGCCGGAAAAATGGCGGGCGGGCTTGGCGACGGGAACGAGCTGATCCGCCCGAAGACCGATCAGCGGGCGCTCTATTACCAGCTGATGAACGGTCTGTACGATGCGGTCCTGATCCTGGACGATCAGGGGCATGTCGTGGACTCCAGCAAGCGGGTGTCGGAACTCTTGGGGTATTCGCGCGAAGACACGTGGGACTTGGGCATTGATAAGATCATTACCGGGATGACGCGGCAGATGTTCGAGCATCTCAGGCGCAGTTTGTCAGAGAGCAACCATGTGCTGATCGACGCGCGGTGCTCTCGCCAGGACGGCACCTCGTTCTCGGGCGAGGTTGGCGTGAGCACGCTCTCGCTGACCACCGGTTCAAATATCGTTTTCGCGATCCGCAATGTGGAACGGCGCAAGACCGCGATGGAGGACCTCCGCAAGTGTCAGGCGGCGCTCGACGTCGCGTTGGTGCCGGTGTTTGTGTGTGATACCGACGGGTTCTTCCAGATGGTCAACCAGACGCTGCTCGACGCGTTCGGAATACCGGATGCGGCCCAGGCGAAAAGCGTGCGGTTCGTGGATCTGTTGCCCGATGCGGCCCGCTTTTTCCTGAGGGCGGCCTGCGGCGAGAAGGTCCATGAGAAGATCAGCGTCGCGACGCCGGACGGGATGCCGCTCAAACTCGAAATCTCCTTGGCACCGGTGCAGAGCGGCTCGAACATCACGGGCGTCGCGGGGTCGATCCTGCAGATGTGAGAAACGTATTCCGCTTCCTGTTTGCCGCGGCAGGGCTTGCTTCCGGGGCTCTCCGGAACGAGGAGCTGATTGGAAAGACGCTTTCCGCTTCCTATTCATCGCGGTAAGGCTTGTTCTGTTCGAACATGGTGAGCCGCGTCGTGAGCGCGGCCGCGTGTGTCGTGTCGCCGTTCTGCGTGTAGATCGCGGCGGCCCGGCGGGTGGCGTCGAGCGCCCGGCGGAAAGAACCGTACTCCGCTTGGGCGGCGCCGAGCACCTCCAGGGCTGTCGCGTCTTTGTCGCGGAGCAGGTCGTTCGCTTTCTCGGCCAGTTTGACGGCCTCTTTGCCGTCCCGCAGTTCTGGGAACGGCGACGTCGCCAGGATCCACGCCACTTCGCACATCGCGCCGGTGTTCTTGGCGTCCTCGGCCAGGGCGGCCCGGGCAGTCTGCAAGAGTTCGCGCGATTTGGCCATACGCCCTTGGCGCAACGCCTCTTCGGCCTTTTTCTTGAAGTCCAGACTGATGCCGGCGAGCCGGAATTTGGTCTCGATGTCCACTTTGTCCACGGCCTTGATGTAGGCGTCTTCAGCGGTGATGATGCCTTTGGCCGCCAGGCGCGTGAGTTCGTCGCTGAAGGTCTGCATGCCCGCCGTTCGGCCGGTCTGCATCACCGACGGGATCATGTGGGTCTTCGCCTCGCGGATCAGGGCCGAGACCGGCGTGTTGACGACCAGCACTTCGAAGGCGGCGATCCGCCCGCCCTCGATCTTTTTGCAGAGGGTTTGGGCCACGACGCCTTTGAGCGTATCGGCCAGCATGGAGCGGATCTGGTTCTGCTGTCCGGCCGGGAATTTGTCGATCATGCGTTCGACGGTCGACGCCGCGCTGTTGGTGTGCAGGGTCGCGAAGACCAAGTGACCCGTTTCGGCGGTCTCGATGGCGATCTCCATGGTCTCAAGGTCGCGGATTTCGCCGATGAGCACGATGTCCGGGTCTTCGCGCAGGGCGGCGCGCAGGGCGCGGGCAAAGCTCGTTGTGTCGCGGTGGACCTCGCGCTGGTTGATGATGCACTGGTGCGGCGTGTGGACGAACTCGATCGGGTCTTCGATCGTGATGATGTGCTCGTTGCGCTGTCGGTTGATGTAGTCGATCATGGCCGACAGGGTGGTGGACTTGCCGCTGCCGGTCGGGCCGGTGACGATGACGAGGCCTTTTGAAAGCATGCAGAACTCGCGCATGACGTCCGGCAGGTTGAGGTCCTCGAAGGTCGGGATCCGCTCGGGAATCACGCGCAGGGACGCGCTCCACCCGCACATGTCGCGGTACCCGTTGACGCGGAAACGCGCCGTGCCGGGAATTTCGTACGCGCAGTCGGTGTCCCACTCGTGCTCGAGCTGCCCGATGTTCTCCTCCGGCATGATCTCTTTCACGAGGTCGAACACCTGCTGGCTGGAGAGCGCCGGCTCGCCGGCGATCGGCGAGAGGGTGCCGTGCACGCGGATGTATGGCGTGCGGCCTGCGCAGAGGTGCAGGTCGCTGCCTTCGCCGGAAACCAGCGGGACGAGAAAGCGGTCAATGGAAGCCATGGCTCTGTTCCTTTGGCGTTAGCGGATCATGCGGCTAGGGGTTTTTCACGCGGAAGAAGCCTTGCTTGGCCTGCGCGGGGATCTCGGCTCTCAGCAGGATCTGGCGGCGTCCGTCCAGGGTGGTGCCGAGGATCTCGCGGTAGACGACCGGCAAGGTCTGCCAGTCAGCCGCCGAACCGGTCAGCGAGGGGGTCCACTCCAAGGTGTAGTCGACCTGGAGATAGCCCTCCACCATGAGCGCGACGGATCCGCCTGTCGCGGCGGCGTCGCCCGCCGCGCTGCTGACGCTGCGGCTCGCCATGACCGCCGGCGTGATCGACAGCGCCGTGACGCGCGCCTGCGCCGAAGCCGGCGGGGTCGGCAAGGTCGACGCCAGCACGAAGAGGGCGCCCAGCTTCACGTCCCGTTCGGGCATCAAGAAGGTGACGATCGGGCCGCTGTTTGTCAGGACATAGACATCGCCGACCCAGCCGACGAAGACATAGCCGTCGCCCGGAGCTCGGGCTTCCACGGTCAGCGCCGTCCCCTGCGGGTAGATCATGCGGTCGCGCGCCTCTTCGATGACGTCGGGCAGTCCGGCGAAGATCGAGGGGATCACATAGACCGTGTTCGTCGCGTCTGAGAGCGTGAGCTTGGAGGTCGGTGTCCAGAACCCGTCGCGCATCCAGGCGCAGTCCTTGAAGACGCTCACGTCGATGTCTTTCGTGTAGTCGAACAGGAAGTCGTGCCGCGTCTTCCGGGCGGTCTCGCGGTCGGATAACCCGTTCTTCACCACGACCGAAGCGGTGGACCAGCTCTCCTCTTTGCCGGAAATCCAGCATTCGGGCTTGTCGTCCACCTCGCCCTTGTAATCCAGCCAGAAGTCCAGACGGTCGGCCACCGCTTCGCTGCAGGAGGCCCACTGCCACATCAGGATGCCCGTGCCGAAATTGGTCACGCTGAGCTTGGCGTGCTGGCTGTTGTTGACGTAGCCGAACTGGCCGAAGCGGATCGCGCTGTTGCCGCCCGGCGCGTCGTTGACCCACGTCACGCCGCCGTCCTCGCCGTCGAACGTCGCGATCGAGGACTCGCCGTTGACGTCCGGGACGTCCGGGGCGCAGCCCGTCGCGTCGACCATCGCCTGCGGGATCCAGATCAGACGGTCGAGCGTGATGGTGTTGTCGCGGACGAAATAGCTGCCGTCGCGCTGGAAGCGCAGCGAGATCGAGGTGGCGCCCGAGACGAAGTTCGTCATCGCCTTCCACGCGTTGTTTTTGCCGGAGACGGCGCCGACGAGCGTGGTGCCGTTGACGATGACTTCGATCTCGTCATACGCGGTTTCCGCGTTGCCCTTCCACCAGAACAGCAGCACGCCGTCGCCAGTGAAGTTTGTCGTGGTCAGCTCCACGTATTGTCCCGCGCCGACCGAAGGGCCGCCGAATTTGACGACGGGGTCGTCGTAGCGGACGCCGCCGTTGGACTCGGCCACGATGCCGGTCGGGGAGAACGCCGCGATGTCGAGTTTCTGACCGGCGATGGTGAGCGCGCCCGCCAGTTTCTCGGCGGCGGTTTGCGGACGGTAGACGGCGGTCACGGTGACGCTGTTGGAGGGCATCGTGAAGGTCGTGATGGCCGCATTGGTGTTGGCAAAGGCCGCGCCGTTGGTCGAGACCCAATAGTTGAAGGTCTGCCACAGCGGCGCCGCGTCGGCGATGATGCGCACTTCCGCGCCGGCGGGGTAAGCGCCTTCGGGCTCGCCCGTGCTCTCGTGGACCGCGTTCGGCCAGGCGCCGCCGTCGCGGCCGTTGATCATGGTCACGGTGAGGGTTTGCTGCCGGTAGAGCGCCCGCACGGTGATGTCGCGCGACGGCATCACCAGACTGGTGGCGGCGGCGTCCGGCTCGGCGAGCGTCTCCATGTCGCCGTCCCACTGGTCGAACTCCATGCCCGCCGGTGCCGGGTCGGCGGCGATGGCCACGGTTGAGCCGACTGCGTAAGTGCCGCTGCCTGAACCGTTCTGCACCGTGAGCGCGTAGGCGAACTGCGTCCAGGTGACGCTGTCGACCCAGCCGCAGTCGGAACCGACCTGAGCGGCGGAATCGTCCTTCGCGTAGATCCACTGCACGGCGTGTTCGGCGACGGAGAGCAGGTTGGTCTCGAACAGGAGCCAGCCGGATTTGTTGCCGCTGATGCGCGCGGCCTCGGCCCCGTCGATCATGAGTATCAGGAAATCATGATCCCGCTCAGAGGAGGTGCGCCAGTGGAAGGAGAGCTTGCCGCTGCCGGAATAGACGGTGCCCAGCGTGACGGACGCGCTGTTGGAGACCGTGCCGTCGCCGCCGAGGCGGACCGCGAGGTTGCTGACCGCGCCTGCGGGCGGGGCGGCGTCAAGCAACACCGCATCGAACCCGTCCGGCGCGAAGAGGGTCTTCCCGGGCGTGCCCAGCTCGGCCGCCAGCGCGTCGGGGATCCAGAGGACCTTGCCGATCGTGGCGGTGTCGCTGCCCGCGCGGTCGCTGACGTCTTTCACGTACGACCATTGAAGCGTGTGCGGTCCGTCGCCGGCGACGAAGTTGGTCAGCACGCCGGACTGGGTGCCGCTGGCCGAGAAAACGTTCGTGCCGTCGACCGAGAAGCGGAAGAAGTCGTAGTCTTTCTCGCTGTTGACCTGCCACGGGAAGATCACGGTTCCGGCGTTGGTGTAGACCGTCGTGAAGAAGGCCGTCTGGTTGTCGCCGATCGGGCCGAGGGTCACGTGGTCGAGCCCGATGTTGGCGGCGGTGAGGTTGCCGAAGGTGACGGGCGGAGGAACGCCGAGCACCTGCTGGATCAGCTCATCCACGGGCACGGCGGTGAAGGTCGCGGTGACCGTGATGTTGCTGGGGCCCATCAGCACGGTGGTGGCGCTGGCCAGCGGGTCCGCGACGGTCGAGATGTCGCCGGTCCATCCGTCGAAGGTGTACCACAGGGCCGGGAGGTTCGCCGCGATGGCCACGGTTGTTCCGCTGACGTACGACCCGCTGCCGGAGCCGTCCTCGACGGTCAGCGTGTAGTGCGGCACCGGCGGCGCGTTGGTGGTGTAGGTCGCGGTCAAGGCAAGGTCGTAAGCCGGCATCTGGAAGGTCGGGTGGAAATTCGTGATCCCCGCGCCGAGAACCGCGAGCGCGTTGGTGCCGGTCCAGCGGTCGAAGTAATAGCCCGCCGCCGGCGGATCCGCGAGGATCGTCACGGCCGAGTTGGCGGCGAAGTAGCCCTCCTGACCGCCGCTGCCGCTGAGGATCGTGCCCTGGGTCAGGGTCAGCTTGTGGGTGGAGGTCCAGACCACGTTGCGCAGCCAGCCGCAATCCTCGAACATGCTGACGTCGTTATCCTTCTGATAGCGGAAGCTGCAGATGTTCATCGTCGTGTCTTTTCCAGCGAGCAGCTCGGGCGTGACGGCGAACGACGAACTGTACCATGAGCCGTCGAGCTTGCCGCTGATCCAGTTGGTCTTGGCGCCGTCGATGTAGAAGCCGAGCGTGTCGTAGGCGCCCTCGCTCCGGGCCGTCCATTCCCACGTGAGGACGCCGGTGCCGAAGTTGGTGAAGGCGACCTGCGCGCAGAGGTTGTTGGTGACGTAGCCGAAGCGGCCGAGGCGGATGGCGTCGCCGCCGCCGGGCGCGTCGTGCACCCAGGCCACGCCGCCGTCCTCGCCCTCGAAATCGTTCTCCTCTTTGTCGCGGTCGCGTCCCAGGAAGAGCGGGTCATATTCGGCGTTGATGTTCGGGATGCAGGCGCCGGCGCCGAGTTCGTCGACCATGTCTTGCGGAATCCAGGTGACGCGGTCGAGCAGCAGGATGTTCTGGTGCACGTAGTAGGTGTCGTCGCGCGTGTAGCGCCAGGTGAGGTTCGAGACGTTGGAGAGCCGGGCGTATCCGCACCACCATATTTTCGTGCTGTCGACGGTGTTGGTGTCCTTCATCGAGAAGACGGCCGAGTACGGGAAGCCGTTCACTTCCAACTGGACGCCGTCGACGTCCTCCTCGGTGTCGCCGTGCCACCAGAACATCAGAATGCCGCTGCCGGTGAAGTTCGTGGTCGAGAGATACACGTTCTGGCCGGGGCCGACCGAGGGCCCGCCCATCTGGACGACCGGATCGTTGTAGCGGATGCCGCCCGTGGCTACGGCGACGACGCCGGTGGGCGAGAAATCGGTCACGGCGAGCGGCTGCCCGCGGATGGTGAAGGCGCTCGCCAGCTTTTCCGCCGCGGTCTGCGTCCGGTAGGTGGCGGTGACGGTGACGTCGTTGCCCGGCATCGTGAACATCGTGACGTCGGCGTCCGCGTCCGCGAAAACAGCGCCGTTGGTGGAGACCCAGCCGTCAAAGGTCTGCCCGAACGGGGCCGGGTCGGCGACGATGCGCACGAGCGCGCCGGGCGGATAGTCGCCCTCGGGCTCGCCGGTGCTCTCGTGGACGGGGTTGGGCCAGGCGCCCGCGTCGCGACCGTTGACGACCGTGACGTTCATGGTCAGGACCTTGTAGAGGGCGCGGACCGTGATGTCCTTGCCGGGCATGACCAAGGTGGTGGCGGCGGCGAGCAGATTCGAAACCGTGTCGGTGTCGCCGCTCCAGCTGTCGAATTCCATGCCCGCGGCGGGCGCATCGGCCGTGATGCCCACGGTCTGGCCGGCCGGATACGTGCCGCTGCCGGAGCCGTTCTCCACGACCAGCGTGTAGGTGAAGAGCGACCACGCCGCGTTGTCGATCCACACGGCGTCGGCGCCGTTGAAGCCCGAGGCGTTCTTGGCATAGGACCAGCGGACAACGTGGGCGCCCGTGGTCATCAGGTTGGTGGCGAAGGAGACCCAGCCGGTCGCTTTGCCGCTCAGGCGCGCCGCTTCGACGCCGTCGATCGTGCAGACCGCGACGTCCGAGAGCTGGTTCGAGGTGCACCAGTTGAAGGTGAACAGGCCCGAGCCGTTGAGCACGACCTCGACGCTGTTGGTGGTGCCGTCGGCGAAATAGGGGATGCCGTTGCCGTCCAGCCCGCCCAGTTTGACGGCCGCGCCGTCCACCGCGCCTGCGGGCGCGGCGGTATCGAGGAAGCAGGCCTCAAAGCCGTAGGGGAAGGGCAGGGGATCGCCTGGGCGGCCGTCGGGGAAGTTGATCGGCTGGCCGGGGACGCCGAGTTCGGCGGCGAGCGGCTCGGGAATCCACGTGACCGCGCCGACCCAGCCGGCGTCTTCCAGATCGTATCCGGCGCTGTCCTTGCTGTATTCCCAGCGGATCGTGTGCGCGCCGGCGCCGGCGACGTACTGCGTGACGACGCAGGTCGGGACGTTGCCGGAAATGGCGTTCGTCTCGACGCCGTCGATGATGAGCGCCAAGCGGTCGCAGCCCGCCTCGCTGCTGACGCGCCACGGGAAGAGCAGCGTGCCCGCGTTGGTGTAGACGCAGGAGAGGAAGGCGGTCTGACCGTCACCGATCCCGCCGAGCCTGACCTCGGGGACGCTGGGGTCGACGTCGGGGAAGTCGATGTTGTCAAACGTGACGGGCAGGGGAATTCCGAGGATCCGGCTCAGGTACTCGTCCAGCGACAGCGCCTGATAGGTGGCCGTGACGGTGATGTTGTGGTCGGGCATGACGAGCGTCGTGTTGGTGGCGGAGGTGTTCGCCACGGTGGCGGTGTCGCCGATCCAGCCGTTGAAGACGATCCACGCGTTCGTGGGGTTCGCGCCGATGGCGACCACCGTGCCGTTCGAATAGCTGCCGCTGCCGCTGCCGTTGACCACGGTCAGGTCGTTGATCGACTTCGCGCGCTCGTAGGCGCCCATGTCGACGATGGACCCCTGAATGCGCGCGCCGCCCGCGGCGTCGCGGGGCCCGTACGCATACGCGTTGTTGCCGGCATTGATGCAGGGCGAGGTGTCCGACAGCAGGAAGGTGCCGGCCTTGAAAAGCGGATCGGTGATGAGGTTGTTGCCGCCGTCGCGGGTCTCGAGGTAGTCGTTGAGGCCGGGGGCGGGGGAGGTGCACGACGAGATGAAGTACGATTTGTCGATGCTATGGATGTCGGACGGATAGTTCTCGTCATTCTGCGCGCCGTTGAACATCACGATCGAGTTGCGAACGTGGCAGCTGAAGACGCCGGCGCCGCTGGTGGTGTTGACGAAATTGCTGACGACCGTGCAGTTGTTGAGGGTGGCCCAGTGGGCGCCGCCGCCGCGGTAGGCGCCGCACTCGGTGATGATGCAGTTGTTGACCTGCGGTGTCCGGTTGCCGTCGGGCGCATAGACGCCGCCGCCGTTTTTCACCGGATTGGCCATGTCGCTGTCGCCGACGGAGGCCGCCGCGTTCGCATACCCGTATCTGAGCGTGAAGCCGTCAAGAATGCCGTCGCTCATGTAGACGCAGCGGACGCAGCCGGCGCCGAAGCGCTGGGGCGGATTCGAGAAGTCCGGTGTGCCTTCGATGACGGTTGTTGCCGCGCCGTCGGTGCTGCGCACCAGGATGGCCTTGGTGATCACGACGCGGGAATACCCAGAGGCGGGCAAACTGGTGTGGGTTCCTGTCGCGTAGGTGCCGGGGGCGACCAGGACGGTGTCGCCGGCCGCGGCGGCGTTGACGCCGCGCTGGATGGTCAAGAACGGATCGGTGTCGGACCCCGTGGCCGTGTCGCTGCCGGAGGGCGCGACGTAGTAAGTTGCGGCTTGCAGTGCGGAGGCCATGAGGGCAAGCGCAACAGGGGCAACGCACCGTACGCGTTTGAGAAATGTTTTCATGATTACTCCTTGTCAGACATCATGCGGGCGCGCAATGACGCGCCTGCATGACGGCCGATCCCATGACGGTGGAAAGCGTTCACTAATTCTGCAAAAGGGGCTCGATCGCCGTCGGTTTCGCGGCCTCGCGCTCGCTGACGGCCGGTGCGGGGGCCGGGGCGGCGGCGACGGGCGCTGGCGTGGCGGCGGGAGCCGGGGCCGGGGCCGGTTCCGGCTGAGGCGCCGCCGTCGCGGCACTTTCTTCCACGGGTTGCTGGACGGTTTTCTTTGCGGGTTTCGGGTCTTTGAGACTGAGGACTTCCTCCTTGGTGCGGTCGCCCGGCTCTTTCATTTTGCCGTTGAGGAGATCGCGTCCCAGGATGGCGTTTTTGGGCATGCCGGTGTTTTCGGGCAGGGTGGCCGGATCGGCGATCCCGACGGTGACGAAGATGATGATCTCCTTCTGCACTTTCTCGCGGCTCTTCCAGCCGAAAATCTTGGAACCGACCCACGGCAGGCTGCGCAGGTAGGGGATGCCCGAATCGATGCTTTCTTCGGTTGTCTTGGTCAGGCCGCCGATGACGGCGGTGGAGCCGCTCTGCATGTTGAAGACCGTCTGTATGCGCTGCATGTAGATGATCGGGAAACGCGGGGTGGGGGTGTTCTCCGACACGCCGCTGAACTCGTAGTACTCTTTCAGGTTGCTGATGGCCGGCTCGGCCAGCAAGGTGATCGTGCCGGTGGGGCTGACGCGCGGCGTGACCTTGAGGCTGATGCCGTAGCTGAAGAACGCCTCGCCCGCGAAGAGCCCTTTGCCGACGCCGTCTTTGTCCCCTTTTTCGCCCGGGATGACTTCCAGGCGGGACGAGATGTCGATCTGGTCCATGTTCGTTCCCGTGCGGGTGGTGGTGATCGTGAGATTCGGCTCTTTGGTGGTCATGTCCACCATCGCCTCTTGCTCATTCGCGACGATGATCTTCGGGTTCGAGAAAATGGAGACGCCGTCGATCTGCTCGAAGGCGTTCATGGTCAGCGAGAAGGCGTCCATGGAGAGGGAGCCGGTAAAGGTGGTGTCGCGGGTATGGGTCTTGGAGGTGGCATGCGTGGCGGAGGCCGAGCCGCTCACGGCCGAGTCGATCGTGCGCGTCAGCGAGTCTTTGATCGAGCCGCTGGTCGAACGCACGTCGTCCACATAGGAATCATCGGTCAGAGAGGAAGAGGTCCCTGTCTGTTTGTCGCTGGTGCTGCTGTCGGCGGAGGTGCTGCTGCCGCTGGTCTTCGACTTCCCGCTGGTTTTCGAATACCCCAGCGTAGCGCCGTCGAAGTTGACGCCCCAACCGTTGCCGCCGAGGCTGTCCCATTTCATGCCGAGCTTTTTGCTGGCGCTGGCGGAGAGCTCCGCGAAGCGCACTTCGATGTAGACTTGCGGGGTCTGCTTGTCGACGGAGCTGATGATCTTCTCGCACTCGGCGAGTTGCTGGTCGGTGGCGGTGACGATCACCACGTTGGCGGCCTTGAAAGCCGAAGCGAGGCCGCCGGTGCCGAGGGTCGTTTTGAAGAGCGCCGCGACGTCTTCGGCCTTGGCGTGGTTCAGCTCGAACGTGCGGGTGACCTTGGGGATTTCGAGCGTTTTGGCGGTGACCACGAAGATGCCGGAGCCGGCCGGCTGTTCGAGGAGCTGGAGTCCCTGCGGGTCAAGGATGGAGGCAAGGCCTTTGCGCCAGGGCACGTTGTCGAGCCGGATGCTGACGGCGGTCTGCAGGTTGGTGCCGCTCGAGATGATGTTGGCGCCCGTGGCGTCGCGGAACGCTTTGATCACATCGGAGAGCGGGGTTTCGTCGAACACCATGGAGACGACCTGCTCGGTGCTGTTGGCGGTGTCCACCACGCGAAAGGTCGGCTCGGCGGGTTTCGGTGCGGGCTGCGTCGGAGCGGCGGCTGCGGTGCCGGTTGCGGCTGCGGGCGCTTGGGCCAGCGACGGCAACGGAACCGCCAGAAGGGCGGCTGCCATGACGGATAGACAGACAAGGACGAGACGTTTCATCTGATGCTCCTGTTTCGTGTTTATTGTTTGAGAGACGGAAGGTTGGTGTCGGTGATGCGCGCGGCTTTGACCGGCTTCAGCTCCAGCTTGAGGTGCGCGAGCGACTCGATGCGCCAGACGAACTGGATGTCGAGATTGGTGAAGCAGAGGGTGTCGCCGGGGTTGTACGTCCGGCGGTTGATCATCACCTGTGCGCGCGTCTCGCCGGTGTCGGGGCGCCGGGACTGGGTGAAGCCGCTGACGGTGAGCGCCTTGCGGGCCACGGCCCAATCGGCTTCCGTGATCGCTTTGACGGGCGGCGGCTGGGCCTTGGCCGGCTGTTGCGGGCGGGGCACCGCCTGTTGGGTGAGCGCCGCTTCGGACTCCTTGGGCTCGGGCTTGGGCGGCTCGTAGCCGATGGGCCAGAACGGGTCGCGGGCGGCTGCGGCCGGGAGTACGGCGAACAGGCCGAAAAGGACGGCGGGGAGCAAGCCGCGCGGACGCCGTGCGAAGACGTCCCGATCTGGGTTTTTGGGCGTGTGTGCGTTCATGTGGATGACGCTCCGGCTGGATAGCGGTTAAGGGGCGGAAGGGGGAGGGACGGCGGGAAGAGCCCGTTTCTCGCCTTTGACGGGCCACTCGAAGGTGATGATCGCCTTGTGGCTTTCGGGGGTCTGCGGCTGGCCGAGGACCGTGATGCTGGCGAGCGTCGCCAGCGGCAGGGCCTCTTCGGCGCAGGAGACGAAAGCCGCGATCTGGGTATAGGACCCCTGGCCGGTGAATTCGACCAGCTGGCGTCCGTAGAGCTGCTCGGGGGGCGGCTTGGGCACCTGAAGCGGGATGAACCGGTCTTCCTTGACGCCGTTGATCGTGAAGCCGGTCTGTTTCGCGATGGGGTCGAGCAGGGATTTGCCCCGCATGGCAAACGAGCCGAGCAGCGGCTCGATCACGCCGGCGGCGATCAGGGCATCGCGTTCGGCGCCGACGGCGGCGGCCTTGGCCTGCTGTTTTTCGGTCCCGGCAATGTCCTGCTTCATGTTGGCGACGGTCGTTTTCAGCCCGTCGTTCTCGGCCCGCACAGCCAGCAGCCGTTTGCGCGCGGGCAAGATGGCCAGGAAGATCAGCGCGAGCACGATCAGCAGGCACCCGCCGGTGATGAGGATGGCGTGCCGCCAGTGGGGGTTCAGATTTTTCAGAAAAGGCACCTCGGTGTTCATTCGAACCTCCTCGGGAAGCAATCGCAGGTGATTTCGAACAGCAGCGTGTCGCGGCTTGCGGTCGCGCGGGCCGTGTCTTGACGGAAGGCCCCCTTCGGGATTTCGGCGGAACGGATGAGGTTGGTGAAAGGCGGCGTGCCGATCGACTTGAGCAGCGCGTTGACGTCGACGCTGGGGCTGTCGCCGCCGGCGCGCCCCAACAGCCGCAAGGTCACGGTTTCGAAGAGGTTGGTCGGCCCCAGCGGCGGCTTCAGCGGATCGAGCGGCGGCGGGAGCGGCGGCGGCGGCGGGACGCGCAGTTCGGTGAGTTGCAGGCTGGCGGGAACGTGCTCGGCCAGGCGCGCGAACGTCTCGCCGAAGCGGAGCCGGGAATTGCGGTAGAACGTGAGCTGCCGCAGCGTGGCGGCGTTTTCCTGTTCCTGCGCGCGCAGGCGCAGCACCTCGGCGTGGGACGGCTTCAACTGTTGGAGGTCCGCTTCCAGCGCGGACTTCTGGAGGGTCGCGGCGTGCACGCGGAAGGCGATCAGGATCCACCAGACCGCCGTGCCGAGGACGGCCAGGCCGCCGCACAGCGGCAACATCACCCGCAACCGGATCGGGTTGGGGCTCACGCGTTCCTCGTCGGTCAAAAGGTCAAGGTGCAGGGATGCGCTCATAAGTCCTCCAGCACCGCGCGCGCGGCGCCGATCGCGGTCATCAGGAGCGGCGCCGCGGCGTTCAGGTCTTTCGGCAGGCAGGAAGCCGGCGCCGTCACCCGGATGCCGTCCAGCGGCAGGCAGGGCGTCAACGGCTGACTCATCATGTGGGCGAAGATCGCGGACCAGTAGCGGCTGCCCGCCGTCAGGCCGCAGACAAAGAAATGCTTCACCGGACAGTTCCTGCGCCGCAGCAGGTAATCGGCCGAGATTTCGACTTGGCGGAAAAGGGGCCGCAGGACCGGCTCGATGATGGGCGTCGGATCGATGAGCGTGTCCTCCAAGACGGCGTCTGCGAGACCGAGCTCCATGTGCATCTGGGAGCTGATGGCGTTGCGCAGGTGGTCCGCGCCGATGGGGTGCTCGCGGTACAGCACAAGGCGGAAATCCTGAAAGGCGGCCAGGGCGGTGTGATTGGCGAAAACAAAAAGCGTGACGGCGTTGCCGCCGGCCTCCACGAAGGCGGGGTGCGGGAGGAACCCGCTCATGGCCGCGGCGACGGAAACCTGGAGCGAGCAGGCCGTCGGAGGCCGGCCTTCCGGCAACAGGCGGGCGGCCCATGCGGCCTGGAATTCCGGCAGCCCCGCCGTGAACGGCGGCTGGTCAGGGACGACCACGCGGGCCGCCTGCCGATACGCGAACTGCTTTTTCTCTTGGCCTTCCTCGGCGGCCCCGGCCGACTGCCGGAAGAAGGCGAGCTTGGACGTCACCGCAATGGCGGCGTGCGGCGCCTGGAACGGGCGGGGCAGGGTCCAAACCGTCGTTCCCGGCGTCGGGGCAAAATCAGGGCTGTCGGGAAACGTGCCGGGCAGGTGCAGGAAGCCGGCAGCCAGCAGTTCGATGACGCCATCCCGTTTGCGCAGACGCACGGCCGGAACCCCGTCCGCCAGCCCGCATCCCAGCTCCAGCCCCACGATGTCCGTGTGGGGCTTGTGCGGCGGCGCGAGTTTGGTCGGCAGTGAAACTGATTTCATATGCACACAAACAGCATAAATGATGCCATCGGTCTGCCGGGCGGACGGCGCGCGGCGGCGGGCAGAGGGCCGCGCCCGGCCTGTGCGGCCGGGGTGCCCGTTGGCCCGGCCGCGGACGCGCGGCTCCGGATGCCGCGGAGGGCGGCCGCGTTTCTCCGCGCCGTTTTCTCGTTTTTGCAAAAAAGGTTTGCAGAACAGAGAAAAAAAGGCCCTTTTCGGGGCCGGGTACCCCTTGGCGCGGCATGCCGGCGGCGGCATGATTTGTGCTTGATAATAAAGTCTATGAAGACCAACGAAAAATCCCAGACGATCAAGATCGATATCCGTTCCCTGGGATATGGTCGGTTGCCGGGGACGGACGCGCAGCGCGGCACGGCCCCCGTGGATTATTTCGACAAGCTGGATTACCGGTTTTTGTTCGAGCACGCCTATGACGCGATTCTGCTGGCGGACGGCGCGGGGAAAGTGCTGGCGGCCAATGCGCGTGCGACGCGGTTCTTCGGATACGAGGAGGTCGGCCTGACGGGGCTGCCTCTCCATGCGCTGGTGGCCGGCGTGACCGACGCGCTGCTCGCCGAGATCAGGACGGTGATCGCCGAGGGCCGCTACATGCGCATTCAGGCGTTTGCGGTGCACAAGGACGACGTCTTCACTGCGGTCGAGATCGTGGCGATGGGCAACGGCACCCATTCGCCGGATCCGGTCTGTTATCTGGTCCGGGACATCCAGTCCCGCTGGCGGGCGGAACAGAAGCTGCTTTCGGCGTATCACGCCATGGACAACACCGACGCCGGCATCGGCATCGCCGACATGCGGGGCGTCATCACCTATGCCAACCGCATGATGACCGAACTGCTTGCCGGAGGGGATGAGGCCGCGGTCGTGGGCCAGCATCTGGACGCCTGGTTCGACCGCAAAGCCGTGATCAATCCGCTGCTGGCAAACATCCGGGCGGGCGAAGGCTGGACGGGCGAGCAACGGACGATGGCCCGCGAGAAGACCGGCTGGCTGATGATTTCCGCGGTTCCCGACATCAATGAGGAGAGCGAGCTGTGCGGCATGGTGCTCTCGGTCCGCGATACGGCCGAGCGGCGGCGGGCGGAGATCGCCGAGCAGCAGGCCGAGCGCAACCGGGTGATGGCGGAGAGCCTTTCCCAGGCCTGCCATTCGCTGGGGCAGCCGGCCACCGTGCTGCTGACCGGCATCGAGATCCTCAAGCTGGAGGGGGACAAGGACGAGGCGCTGCGGCGCGAGATGGTCGATTTGTGTTACGGGGCGGTCATCCAGCTGCGCGACCTGCTGCAGCAGATGAACGCCAAACGGCTGCAGGGCGGCAGGGGCGAGGAGAAGGCCGGGGAAGCCGCGCCGGCCGTGTCGCCGCCGCCCGGGGCAGCAGACGAGGAGCGTGTGCGATGAACAAGACCCGCCAACAGGGCATGACGGTCGCGGAGCTGATGGTGTCGATGGCGCTGCTGCTCATCATCATGATGGCCGCGCTGCCGCTGGTGGACCAGATGATCTCGCGGTTCCAGATGGCGCGCGACCATTACGTGGCGACCACGATCTGCCAGGGGCGCATCGAGCGCGCGCGCGCTTCGCCTTACCTGGACCTCGGCCTGCTGGCGGAAAAGGGCCTGCTGGTGGACGACTTCGGCAACCCCTCCTCGCCGGGCGGACGGTTCCGGCGCTCGACCGTGGTTCTGAAGGACACGCCCGCGGAAGGCTTGACCACCATGACGGTGCGGACGGACATCTGCATCTGTTCGCGGTGGGGCTGGCGCAAGGTTTTCCACCCCATCAAGACAGGTTCGTATCTCTGCCGGTTTACCGACGAACACGAGAAAATGACCTTTCTTTTCACCGATTACTTGGAGTGATTATGCGTCGTAACGGTTATACCTTGATGGAAACCATGTTCGCGGTCGGCATCTTCGCGCTGGTGATCGGGATGTCGCTGGGGACATGGCTGCTTTTCATGTACAAATCGAACCGCGTGAGCACGCAGGCGTCGCTGGACATGGATGTCCGCTCGGTTGTCGAACGCTTCCGCTCGGAGATCCGCAACACGGCCCGCGAGACCATCATCTTCTATCCCGAACAGAAGGAGCCCTATGAGGCGGTGGGATTCGCCTTGGCCGGCGATCAGGACAGCGACGGGCTCATGGACATGGATGCGGGCGGATCGAACATCCTGTGGCGCCAGACGGTGGTGTACCATGTCTGGAACCATTCTCCCCATCAGATGCGGCGGACGCTTTTCTCCAACCGCAACCAGGAGGCCTCGTATGCCGACCGGTACAACCAGATCGCGTCGGTGGTGACCTCCGGCGAAGGCGAGGGCTCCTGCCTCTCCGGCGAGAGCGCGAAAACCATGGTGCTGTTCTCAAACCTTTTCACGGGCCGGCTGTGGCACGCGGAGGCCAAGTTCGACGGCTACGCGCCGGTGGCGAACACGCGCGACCGTGTCTCTTTCGGAAGCTTGGCCCTGGGGCCGGGCGCGCATGCCGTCAACTTCACGATCACCGGCAAGAACCCCAACTCGACCGGCCGCGCGCTCCGGCTGGATCAGGTCACCGCCAGCGTGGCCGGCTGGCCGATGGAGGCCGAGCTGTGCACCGCGGCCGGGGTCGCCACGGCCCCCGCGTTCGTCGGCCAGGGACTGGCCTCCGCCGCTTACGGGGTGAAGGGCGCGGCCTCCACGGACGGCGACCGGCTTTCGCTCACGGTCTACAACGATGCCATCGAGGAGTGCGTCTTCGTCGGGGAAGGCCGCAACGTGACCTTCTCGAACACGGTGGTCCGGCTCGACGCCACCAATGCGCCTTCCGGTTTTGAGGATGGCGTGTACGTCGCCAAGCTCGACGGCCAGTTTGAGCTGGCCTGGCGGTCGCGGCGTCAGGCAGTCGGTTCGTTGACGCCGGTATCTTACGAGAACGAGTTCGTTACCAGCGACCTGCGCTTCGTACCGGGGACCAACTGCGCAGTCCGCATCCCGGTGCTTGGACAATTTGTGGATCGGGACGGTTTCGGCCCGATCTTCCGCATGCACTACTCGGGTTTCGTGACCCCGAACCGCTTCAAAGTCTGGGATCCCGCCTTTGCTCCGACCGAGACCACCAACAGCCCCAGCCTCAGCGTGCCGCTCACGCCGCTCCGGATTTATCAGAACGGGGTCCTGAAGGCGAAATGGGAAGACTGCACGGCCGGGTATGTCGATTTGCGGCCCGAAAAACTGGTGCCGGTCTACGCGGGCCAGAGCTTCATCCTTTCGTTCTGGCTGACCGTCGACACCCCCGCTAACGACATGATCCGGGCGATGCAGATCCCGGACGCGTCAACGTGGTGCTGCTGGATGGTGAAAGGCGGCGATGCGGGGACCGCGGCCGCGCAGGATTGGTCCGGCTACAGCGTGGAGCCGCTGCGCGCGAAAGACGCGTTCACCGGCAACGTCAAACTCTGCGTTCCCGGGCTGGTCTGCATGGCGGTCAACTATGCGGAAGGCGGCGACTACGTCTCGCACGTGTTCGACACGAAGAGCGAGGCCGGTGCGGCCAAGACCATCCTGTGGGAGGCCGACGTGCCGGCCAACGCGACGCTGAAGATGTACGCGCGCGGCGGCAACGCGCTGACGGAAGACGGGTTCGGGATTTCCGACGCCTCGGCCTGGGAGAATGTGGCGGAGGTCTCGAGCGGCAGTGGGTTTTCGGGTAACACGGGCCGGTATGTCCAGTTCCGGTCCGTGTTCACGGCGCAGCCGGCCAGTTTATATCCGGTCGCAGGCAGCGGTCTCGGCAGCGCGGGCCCTTATCGGAGCAACACGCCGCGGCTCCGCCGCGTGCTCTTCACGTGGGACGGCGAGGAGAAGTATGTGGACGTGGCGGCGCAATTGCTGAAATCGCCTGATTGTGGTATCTTCAAGGTGGATGTTGACGGACGCGATCTGGTGCAGGGCGTCACGATGGAAATCGAGATCTTTAAGGATGTAAGAACCCAAGGTGCCGCGAAAGAGCGGTTGCGGTCGGCCATGACGGCCGAGGTCGAGCCGCGCAACAGCGGCAAGTAGAGCCGGGTCAGTCCGTGACGGGTCCGCCCCGGACGAAAGGAAGGTGCGTATGAAACGGAAACGTGAAGAAGGATCGGCCATTCTGGTCGTCCTCGGAATCATCGCGGTGGTCAGCATCGCGATCGGCATGCTGGATTTTTCCGCATCGCAGCAGATGCGCTCCGCCCAGATCACGCGCGAGATGCTGAAGGCGCGGCTGATCGCGGAGTCGGGTCTGAACAAGGCCTATAATGTGGTCAAAAAAGACTTCTCTAAGGTTTCGGCGGGCTATACCGACGCGGCGTCCTTCGGCGACGGCACGTATGCGGTGAAGACGCTGCAAACGGCGGGCAACGCGAACCGTGCTCAGCTCGTGTCCGAAGGCAAGTGCGGCCTCGGCAAGGCGGTGGTGTCGGTGGATCTCGAGAACCGGCCGATCACGACTTCGGACGGCGATACGGCCGACGACTACTTCGACCTGCTGTTCGACCTGCTGGTGGGCGGAACGCTGGACCTGAAAGGGAACTTCAAGGCGAACGTTACGGATATCCACGCCAACGGCAACGCGACCATCTCGGGCAGCGCCGAAACGGACGCGAAGACCGTCTCGAGCGGCGGCACGGTGACGTGGAAGAAGCCGAACGGGACCGTCACGCTGTTGTCCAACCAGTCCTCGGTGGAGATCCTGTCCGACGCGCTGGTCGCGGCCATCAACCAGTTCATCGAATATGCGGCGGAAAACGACGCGGTCTACGGCAGCGGGTCCGACATCCCGTCGTCGCCGCCCGGCGGCGTGGCCTACTGCACGGGCGATGCTTCGGGGTGGAGCCGAGCGGGCTCCGGCTGTTTCATTTTCGCGGGCGACGCCTCCTTCCAGGGGAATGCGGTGAACGTCTCGTCGGTGGACGGCTATCCCGCGATCATCGTCCTGGGGTCGGGCGAAGTGAAGTTCAACTCGGGCACGGAGATCCACGGCGCGATTCTCGTTCCCAACGGGAGCGTCCGGCTGAACGGCCACGCGGCCATCTACGGCGCGATCCTGGTGGGCCAGGGGATGACCGGCAACGGCACGGCGGACCTCTACGCCGGAGACGGCCAGGGGTTCAATCTGCCGCCGGATGAAACCACGACCGACAACGTGGTCGTCACGGCGTGGCACTAGTGCCAGACCCGAGGACGGCAGGACGGGTTTATTTTTAAGAGTGATCTCGCCGAACGGGTTCCGGGTACGAAGGGAGCGGACATTTTTTGAACGATTAAGATTAGGATTACGATTACGAAGGTTGCGAATGAACCCTCTTGATCTTAATCTTAATCCTAATCCTAATCCTAATCCTAATCCTAATCCGGTTCACGTGGCCGGCAAGAGGGGGGGGGGCGGGGGACCATGGCGTACACGAAAATTCCGGTGAACGATGCGGTTCTGCTGGTCCGGGCGCTGGGACTGCTGGTGAGCCAGGCGGGGATTTACGGCCCTTCGCACAAGGTCACGCAGAGCGCGGCGAAGACGGTGTTCGCCGAACTCGAACAGGCGGTCAGGAAGTACGGGCCGGTCGAAATCGCGCTCAAGGACAAGCGGGTGCTGCTGAACGGCTCCATCGACGGGCTGGATGTCGCTGCGGGCAAGAATCTGGTGGACCGCATGAATCTGCACAAGATCGGGGGGATGATTTTTCTTTCGCCGCCCGATCTGAACGAGTTTCTGACGTGCATCACCCTGTTCGGTACGCCGCCGGCGACCTTGGCGGCCCAAGGCGGTTTCGAAGAAGCCTTGAAAAAGGCCGGGCTGCGCAGCGTGCAGGTCGTTACGGTGGCGTATCAGCGCGTGGCCGAGCAAGAGGCTGCGATGCCGCCTGCGACGCCGCCGGCCGAGCCGTCCGAAAGGCCGGCTCCGCGCCGGTCCGCGCCGGATTCCGGCATCCTGGATCTTTCCGCCGCGTGGGAGCGCGACTTCGGGATGAAGAGTGCGGAGCCGGAGCCCCCGCCGTCCGAGACGCCGCCGCGGTCGGCGCGACAGGAACGGGCCGCGACGCTGGCGGCACTCTTGCGCGATACGGCCGCGTTGCTGGAGCAGGAAGGGGCTTTGTCCGACGAGGCGCAACACCAGAAGGTGCTCTCGGCGATCACCCGCATCCGCGACACGCTGATCAAGTCGACCGCCGAGTCCGAGCGTCAGATCGCGTCCTTGGCGGATCAGGTGGATGACGACCGTCAGACCATCGCCAGCATCGAGTCTGCGGCCAAACGGCGGGGCATCGGGCTCAAGATTTCGCGCGCCGAACTGGTCGAGCGGTACGCCGAGCTGAACCAAGAGATCGTGCAGCCGCTCACCGTCTCCACGGGCGTGATCGATCTGCTGCATTCGGGCAAGGGCGGGCCGCTGACGGAATCGCAGCGGGATCTGCTGAAACTCGCCTCCGACAGCGTGGAGCGCGTCAACCAGCTGGTGGCCTACATGAGCCGCATTGCGGGCCTGCCCGAGAGCTTCACGCCGGACAGCGCCATCATCTCCGATTCGTACCGGTGAACGGGACGCCGTGAGATCGGCCCGTTTTTCGACGGTTCTCCATTTCCGTCCGCCTCTCGCCCGCGTCTCGTTCGTACGAACCTCCCCGCGATAACAAAAAAACAGACGCCCCGTGACAGGGCGTCTGTTTTCATGATACGAAAGCTGAACTTCGTCTACGCTCAGGGCAGAACGTGCAAGTCAGGAGATGCGGACTTGCTGCACGTCACCGAAACGGGATCCGTCGCCGTCTCGTCCGTGATCGTGTAGCTTCCGCCGGCCGGGCACTTCGGCTCGGTCTTGAGGAAGCCTTTGCCGGTATCGTACAGCAGTGCAACCGTCGGCGCGGTGGTGTTGCCGGCCAGCTTGTACTGCTCGATCGCGCCCACGATCTGCTTCATGTTCGCGATGCAGGAGTTCTTCTGCGACTCACGGCGGGACTTGACGAAGTTCGGGATGGCGATGGCGGCCAAGATGCCGATAATCGCGACCACGATCATGATCTCAACCAGCGTGAAACCTTTGCGATTCATCTTCATGAGTTACTTCCTTCATTCGGGGTTAACCAGCAACCGGCATCCTCTGTCGGTTCGCGGTTTCTATTTAGCAGGCCGCGTGCCAAGATGGGCAGGGGTTGCGGCGGCGGGTGTAATTCAGCCTGAAAAGAGCAGAAGGATTAAGATTAGGATTAAGATTACGAGTAAGAAGAGAAACGTTTATTCCTAATCGTAATCTACTTGAAGTGATCGGTAAGCCGGACCTGCCCAAAAGGCGCCTGCCGCGCCTTTTTCTCAAAAATGACACGCATTTTTGCAAAAACGAAAAACCGGGTCAGTTTGCCGGGGTGTCCGCCGACTCGTCGGAGAGCTTCCGGTAGAGGGTGGCGAGGCTGACTTGGAGGGTCTGGGCGGCCTTTTCCTTGTCGCCGTGCGTGGAGGTGAGGATCTGGTCGAGATACTCCTTCTCCTTGAGCTTGAGAAACCCCTTGAGCGAGGTGCTCCCCATCGTCGCGGACGCGGGGTGCTCCGCCTGTAGGGCCTTGGCCTCATTGGCGCGGCTGACGATGCGCGGCGGCAGGAGGTCGGGCGAGATCGTGTCGGACTGCAGGAACGTCACGGCGTGTTTGATGGCGTTTTCCAGTTCGCGCACGTTGCCGGGCCACTTATATGCCACCAGCACGTCGGCCGCCTCTTGGGAAAGTCCGGGCTGGGCCTTGAATCCGGCGGTCTCGGAGCGGATGAAATGGCGCGCGAGGGGCAGGATGTCTTCCGGGCGGTCGCGCAGCGCGGGGATGTCGAGCGTGATGACGGCAAAGCGGTAATAGAGGTCGGCCCGGAAAGTGCCTTGGGCCACCAGTTGCTCCAGGTTGGAGTTGCTGGCCGCGATCACGCGCACGTCGACCGGGATGTTTTTGGTGCCGCCGACGCGCCGGATTTCCTTTTCCTGCAAAACGCGCAGGAGCTTGCCCTGCAGCAGGAGCGGGAGGGAAGAGATTTCGTCCAGAAAGAGCGTGCCGTTGTTGGCGGTTTCGAAAAGCCCCTCTTTTTCGGCCACGGCACCGGTGAAAGCGCCTTTGACGTGGCCGAACATCTCGGATTCGAGCAGGTTCTCGGGCAGCGCCGCGCAGTTCACCGCCACCCAGGGTTTTTCCTTGCGGGGGCTGGTGTTGTGGATGGTGCGGGCGATGACCTCCTTGCCGGTGCCGCTCTCGCCGTTGATGAGGACCGTGGCGGCGGTGGGGCCGACGCGCTGGATCATATCGCACACCTGCAGCATGGTGCTGTTGGTGGCGATGAGGTTCTCGAACTGGTAGCGGAGCGGGGCGTTGGGATCCGTGGAAATGACGGCGGCGCGGCTCTTGACGTGCTCTTCCGCGCGCTTGACGGTGGCAAGCATCTCGTCGACTTTGAACGGCTTGGTGAGATAGTCGAAGGCCCCGTTCTTCATGGCGTCGATGGCGGTTTCGACCGAGGCATAGGCCGTCAGCAGGATGACCGGCAAATCGGGATGCAGCGTTTTGATCTCACGGAAAAGCGTCATGCCGTCCATCGGCGCCATGCGCAGGTCGGTAATGACCAGGTCGAAGGCGTCCTTCTTGATAAGATCGAGCGCGGCATTCCCGTCTTTGGCCGTCACGGTTTCGTACCCGTTGGCCTTCAGCAGGCTCTGAAGCAGGAGCAGAATGCGCGCTTCATCATCTACGATCAGGATTTTAGACATGACAGACAGTTCCGGTTCCGGTCAAGGTTGCCGAGTTATTAGGCCCCCAGTATGCCGGAAACCGGATCAGAAGACAATCCCCGAGATGAGGGTCAATTGTTGACGACCGTGCCGAGCTTGAAGATGGGCAAATACATCGCGACCACGATGCTGCCGATGATGACGCCGAGGAACACCATGAGCAGCGGCTCCATCAGGGACGTCAGCGAGGACAGCGTGGTTTCCACCTCGTCGTCGTACGTGTCCGCCACGCTTTCGAGCATTTCGTCGATGCGGCCGCTCTTTTCGCCGGCCGCAATCATGCGGATCATGAGGATCGGCAGGCAGGGCTTCCCTTCCAGCGAAGAGCTGAGCGTGTTACCCTGCTCGATGCCGCTGCGCGCCGAGAGGATGGCACCTTCGATGACCTTGTTGCCCATGGACTGGGCGACGACCATCATGGCGTCCAGGATCGGCACGCCGCTGGACAGCATCTGCGCGAACAGGCGGCAGAAACGGGCGACGGAGACCTTCTGGGTCAGTTCGCCGAAAATGGGCAGTTTGAGCATGAACTGGTCGTATTTGTAGCGCCCCGCCGGGGTGGCGCGCCATTTCTTGAAACTGATGACGCCGGCGATGGCGCCGGCCAGCAGGAGATACCAGTAACTCCGGATGAAGTCGCTGATGTTCACCAGGAACTGGGTGGGGCCCGGAAGCGCCGAGCCGAAGTCCGCGAACATGGCCGCGAAGACCGGCACCACGAAGGTGATCAGGCCGCCGGCGATGAGCATGGCCATCGAGAGGACCACCGTGGGGTAGGTCATGGCGGACTTGACCTTGCGCAGCAGCCGGGCGGAGGAGTCGAGCATGACGGCCAACCGCTTGAGCACGGGCGCGAACTGGCCGCTTTTCTCGCCGGCCGCGACCATGTTGACGTACATGTCGTCGAAGATCTGCGGGAAGTGGCGCAGGCCGTCGGAGAACGGCATGCCGCTTTCGATGTTCTCCCGCAAGAGCTTGAGCACGGTCTTGAAGCCGGCGTGCGCGCACTGGTCCTCCAGCGTCGACACGGCGGAGAGGATGGACATGCCCGCGTTCAGCATGCTGGCGGTCTGCCGCGTGAAGGGGATCAGCTCGCGTTTTTGGATCTGCTTGACGCCGCTGACGCGGACCTGGGCGACTTTGAGTTTCGGTTCTGACATGAGAAAACCCTTTCGTGCGGATTATTCGCTGCCGGTGACTTCGAGCGCGGCGTTAAGCGAGGTGGCGCCGTTCCTGACTTTCAACAAGCCGACTTCTTTCAGGGTCTTCATGCCCTCTTTGACGGCGATCTCGCGCAGGACGGCGGAGGTCGCGCCCTTGACGGTCGCGTTGCGGATGGCCTCGCTCACGGGGAGCACTTCCATCATGGCGCCGCGGCCCTTGTAGCCGGTCCCGTTGCATTTGCCGCAGCCGCCGGGCTCGAAGATGGTCGCGCCCGCGAAGAAGTCGGGGTCGATCTGGTTGGCGACCAGGACCTCCGGGTTGATTTCGGCCGGCTTCTTGCAGACGGGGCAGAGTTTGCGGAAGAGGCGCTGGGCCTGGGCGAGGATCAGCGAGGAGGCGATCAGGAACGGCGGCACGCCCATGTCGATCAGGCGGGCGATCACGCCGGAGGCGTCGTTGGTGTGGAGCGTGCTCAGCACGAGATGTCCGGTGAGGGCGGCCTTGACCGCGATGTCGGCGGTTTCGCCGTCGCGGATTTCGCCCACGAGCACGATGTCGGGGTCTTGGCGCAGCACGGAGCGCAGGACCGAGGCGAAGGTCAGCCCGGTCTGCTGGTTCACGTGCACCTGGTTGACGCCGGGGAGCTGGTATTCCACCGGGTCTTCCGCAGTGACGATGTTGACGTCCGGCTGGTTCAGGTCTTGCAGACAGGAGTAAAGCGTGGTGGTCTTGCCGGAGCCGGTCGGGCCGGTCACCAGAATGATGCCGTGCGGCTGCTCGATCGCGTGGCGCATGGCCGCATACGCGAAATCGTCCAGTCCCAAGGCGGCCAGGCTGGGGGCCAAGTTGGTCTTGTCCAAGGTACGCATCACGACTTTTTCGCCGTGGATCGTCGGCAGGATGCTGACGCGGATGTCGACCTCTTTTTTGAGCGCTTTGATCTTGAAGCGGCCGTCCTGCGGGTTGCGGCGTTCCGCGATGTCGAGGTCGGACATGATCTTGATGCGCGAAACGATGGCGTTGTGGAGCGATTTCGGGGGGCTGGGGCGCTCGATGAGGGCCCCGTCGATGCGGTAGCGCAGGCGCGAGCTCTTCTCCATGGCCTCGAAGTGGATATCGCTCGCGCCGGTGCGGAGCGCTTCGACGAGCATCATGTTCACCATGCGGATGACGGGGGCCTCTTCGGCGGTCTCGAGCGTCCGGTCGATGCTCTCTTCCTGCTTTTGCGGCTCGCTGGAGAACTCGATGTCGGCGTCCTGCGCCTTCATGATGTTTTCCATGGCCAGGCTGGGGTTTTCCGCATCCTTGCGGGCCTGCACGCGGCTGAGCGCGTCGACGACCTCTTTTTCGGCCGCGACAAGGGGAACGATCTCCAAATGCGTGCTGCGGGCCACCTCTTCCTGCGCCAAAAGGTCGAACGGGTCGCCGAAGGCGACGGTGAGCCGGCGCCCCAGCTTCATGAGCGGCAGGGCTTTCAGGCGCGTCCAGAGCTGCGGCGGAGCCAGTTCCAAAAGTTCTGCGGGGGCGATGAGCGTCGTCGGGAGGCTGATCGGCGCCATGTTGAAATACGCCGCGATCGTGAGCGTCAAGGCATCGGACGTCACCGTCTTGCTTTGCGTCAGGAAACGCTCAAGGGGAACCTTGCCCGCTTCCGCCAGGGCGTTCTGAAGCTGTTCTTCCGTCAGAACGCCGCGTTTGACGAGCGCGCTTTGAAAACTCGGATAGTGGACCGGCTGAGGCATGACATAATCTCCGTGACTAATTAAGAGCAGAAAGGGTGCCAACCGGGACGGCCGTGCAATTCGCGTCGCGCGGCGCCGCCCGCGCGAAGGGCGGCACGGATATTGCTCTCATTTAAAGAGGGAGAATTTTTTATGGCCGAGCCAGACCCGAAAATGATTGAGGCGATCGACTTTTTTGAAAAGATGTTGCAGACGATGCCGGGCGACCGGACGAGTCTGGAATTTTTGTCGGTCGCGTATGAGCAGACCGGTCAGCACGAGAAGCGTCGGGACTGCCTGATCCGGCTGGCGGACACGTTGCTCAGCGAGAAGGATTACGATAATGCGCAGGTCATCGCGGGCTATTTGAGCGCTCACTCGGATTATCCGCCGGCGCGGGCGGCCGTGGAGCGGGTGGCCGAGGTGATCCAAGGTCAGATCCTCCAGAGCCAGTACCACCGAGAAGTCCAAGGGCTGGGGGCCGGCGTGCCGGTGGCTCCGGGGCAGGCCGAGACCCCCATGGCCTCCGATCTGGGCTTGGAAGTCCACGCCTTGTCCCGCGCCGCGTCCACGGCGGAGATGGATCTGGTCTGGCTGTGGAAAGAGCGCGAGTTCCTGCCGAAAGAGCTGTGCATGGACGTGCTGCACATCCTGACCGATCGGCCCGTGGCGGACACGCCGATGCTGATTTCGGCGCTGGCGCTGGTGGATGAGCAGCACCCGGAGTTGACGGACAAGCTGATGGAGGCGATGCAGCGGGCGAGCGAGCTGCCGGCGATCCCGCTGGAGCTGTTCGAGGTGCCGCCGGCCTGCGTTTCGCTGCTCGCGTCGGCCTTCGTGCACATCCGGGGCGTCCTGCCGTTCGCGATGCTGGGCAACGAGGTGCTGGTGGCGGTGTTGAATCCGCTGAATCCGGCCTTGCAGGAAGAGACGGCGGCGCGGATCGGGCGCCCTTGCCATTTCTTTCTTGTGCATCCGCGGGCGTGGCTCAAGGCGGCCGAGAAGATCATCTGAGGCAGGCGAACCGCATCAGGATCTCTTTGAGTTCGCTGCGGGTGTAAGGCTTGCTGAGGAAGCCGTTGTAGGCCTCCGATTCGAACATCGTCCGGATTCGCTCTTCGCTGTGCCCGGAAATGATCACGGCGGGGACTCCGGGCTTGCGCAACCGGAGCGTGGCGAGCAGCCGGACGTTGTCGAACGTGCCGATCTGCGCGTCCAGCAGGACCAGGTTGACCGACTCCGCATGCTTTCTGAAAAGCGCCAGGGCCTCGCGCTTGCTGGCCGCCGCCATAGCGTCCACGCCGAGGGAACGCAACACGACCATGGTGGACTGCAGGATGGCGCGGTCGTCTTCGACCAGCAGGACACAGGGGCGGGCCGAGGTCTGCGGTGCCGGCGTCGTCGGCCGGGCCGCCCCCGTTCCGGCCGCCGCCGGCACGGCCGCCGCCGCGGAGAAGGACTTGTCCGAGGCTTTTGCAACCGGGAGCCAGACGCGGAAACTGGTGCCCTTGCCCGGCTCGGAGGCGATCGCGATGCCGCCGTTATGAACGTCGACAATGCCGAACACGGTGGCCAAGCCGAGGCCGCGGCCGACGGCCTTGGTCGAGAAGAAGGGCTCGAACATCCGGTCGATCACTTCTTTCGGGATGCCCGAACCGGTGTCGTCGATCTGGAAGACCACGCCGTCTCCCTGCGCAAGCGCGTGCGTGCTGAAAAAGTCGCCGGCGCTCTGCGCGGTCAGGGTGAACGGATAGGTACTGATGCGAATGTGGCCGCTGGAGCCGTTCATGGCCTCCGAGGCGTTTTTGAGCAGATTGATGATGACTTTCCAGAACTGGTGGGGGTCGACATCGACGAACGGGAGGCTGGGGGTCAGCTTCAATTCGAGAATGACGTTCGACGCGATGACGCCGTTCATCAGTTTTTCCAAGTCAAGGATGACGTTGTTGGGGTCCTGCCGCTTGAACGCGATGCGGGTGTGGCCCGCATAGGTCATGAGCTCGCGCGTCAGCGCCGCCCCCTTGCCGGTGGCCTGGCGAATCGTCCCGACCGCTTCGCTCTCGCCTTCCGTCGGCTGGGTCCAGGTGACCTCCACGGTGTTCTGGATGATGGCAAGGATGTTGTTGAAATCGTGCGCGATGCCGGCCGCCAACGTCCCGAGGCTCTCCATTTTCTGGATTTTGGCGAGACGCTCCTCCACCTGTTCCCGCGTCTCGCGGTCGTGCCATTCCTTGGTGACGTCGCGCAGCACGACCAGCGTGAAATACTCGTCCATGCGGCTGATGCGCGTCTCGAAATGGCGGTAGGAGCCGTCGGTTTCGCGGCAGGAGAGGATCACCATCTGAATGCGTTTCGAGCGGAAAACCTCCGTGACGGCTTCGCGGAACGCTTCGCAGTCGGAGTCGGGGAAGAGCGGCGGCGAGAGGGGCCGCCCGGCGATCAGGCCGGGGATCGGATGCGCGTAATCGGGCTGCTTGTGGATGGTGACCAGGTTTGCCAGCGAGTCGAAGACGCACAGGCAGTCGGGCATGCCCGCGATCAGAGCGTGCCGGTGCTCCTCGGCCAGGGTGTTCTGCCGGGTTTTGCGGGCTAAGGCCGCCAACATTTCGTTTACGCTTTTCGCCAATACGCCGAACTCGTCGTCCTTCGGCCAACTCAGGGCTTCACAGTCTCCATCCAGATGGTGTTCGCCGATGGCCCGGATCTGTGCGATGAGCGTGGTGAGGGGGTTCAGCACAATGCGCGTCTGGAGCCAGAAAATGGGCAACACGAACACGATGCCCACGCACGCGATAAACGTCGTCAGCCACCCCAGCGCGATGCTGGCGAGCGAGGAGAAAGAGCCGGGAAGACGGATGGAAATGGCGGACACCTCGTGCCCGAGAAGGTCGCTGACGGGCATCACCGCCTCGAAGGTGTTCTCGCCCAGATGCCAGCGTCCGCCGGCAGGATAGGTCAGGACATCCTGGAAAACCGGTGTCGGTCCGGCCGGCAGGGCCGCGGCTGTCGCTGTGGCCGGGGTGGCCGACGGGGCGGTCAGGGCGACTTGCATGCCGGCTGTGGCGGCGTGAATCCGGCTGAGTAGGCTGGCGTTGTTGTGGAGAAGCGAGCCGAGAGCGATAAATCCTTTGGTTTGGCCATCCGCCGCTTTGATCGGCGCGAGAGCAAAGAAGGCGGGCCGGCCGCGGAAAACGATGATGCCCGAAGGCGCGCTTTTCCCGGTGCGGAGGGCTGGCCGCAGGGGCGAAGATGACGCGAAATAAGGCTGGATTTCGCGCGTGTCGACCACGTGGGGCGGTTCGCCGGGAAAGAGCGCGCAGCCTTTGATGAAAGCACCGTCCGCGCCGATGGCGATGGCCAGATGGATGGGGGGCCCCTTGGAAAAGGAACCGAGTTGCGTCATCAGAAACTCATGCGTGATTTCGCCGTCGGACCGGGACACGGCCTCGGCTGACAGGGCTGCGGTCTGCTGGAGCTTCTGGATTTCCGCATAGACGATCGTCTTAATGTCGGTGCCGATCGCCC
Source organism: uncultured Lentisphaeraceae bacterium (assembly GCA_964579865.1). Lineage (GTDB taxonomy): Bacteria > Verrucomicrobiota > Kiritimatiellia > RFP12 > UBA1067 > DAOPZC01. Next base: position 36,841 of record CAZOIS010000001.1, read on the forward strand.
GGATTTCCTGCTCCGTGTCGCGGATCAATTGGACCAGAATGTAGCGACCACCCAGATAAAACGCGCTGAGTAACCCCAGAAGCGTTAACGCCGAGACCAACCCGAATTGCGTGCGGATGCTGCGCAAGGCTAATAATATGGAACGTGCCTTCATCAAAAAACCGAGTTCAGATATCGGTAACAGTAGCAGAATATGAGCCAATTTGGCAAGGTGCTCGCATTTTTCATAAAGAAAGCCCGAGGCGAGTCCGGTTTAAAACGCGGCGGGGCTTAGGCTAATCGGGTGGTGAGCTGGGCGAGGGCGTCGTCCACGGGGTCGCGGCCGGCATCGGCCACGTGTGCCGCGGCCTTGTCGAACGCGGCGAGGGCGTCGGCGAGACTGCGGGTGATGTGGGCGCGCATCCACCCTCGGGCGTTTTCGGCATCGCTGCGGCGAAGGGCGCGTTCGATCTTCGCGTGGTGCCGCCACACCCAGGCGAGATGGTGGAGGTCGCGGCGGTGGCTGTGGTGGCCGAAGAAGTGGTTGCGCTGGTAGGCGTTGGTCACGATCTTGAGGGCGAGACGGTTGCCGGCGGCTTTCAGCAGGAGCAGGTGGAACGTCAGATCGGCCGTCAGAAACGCCACCAGCGGCGGGCCGTCGAGAACCTGCTGTTTCCGGGAGCGGAGCCTCACGATGATCGCGTGCATTTCGTCGCACAGGCGGCGCAGCTCTTGCCGGTTTTCCTTCGTGAGGTTCCGGGCGGCGCGGTCGATGGCAAAGCACTCGATGGCCATGCGCACCTCGTAGGCATCGCTCAGCTGGTACCGGTCGAGGCTCGCCACATAAGTGCCGCTGGAGGGGATCTGGTAGAGCAGGCCCTCCTCGGTCAGGCGCCGGATCGCCTCCCGCACGGGCGTGCGGCTGATGCCGCATTCCGAGGCGATGGTCTGCTCCGAAATCTTCTGGCCCGCCACCAGCTCGGACGCAACGAGCTTTTTTGTGATGAGCCTGTACGCGATATCGCTCAACGCTTCCGCCACATCGACCTCATTTCCTTCGATCCCGCCATTCCCAAACAACGCGTTTTTCCGGGTCATGGCAAAAGAACCGGCACGGCCCATTGGCCGAACGCGATCGTTTCACCTTCCTTGCAGACCTTTTGATAGAAGGTGCAGAAGTTCTGCGTGGCCTGCGGATTGAAGAGCCTGATTTCGGGCAGGGCGACCTTGCTGAACCCCTGCGCCCGCAGCGCCTCGGCCATGGAGTCCTTGTTGCGGTCGGCGGTCGGCGTCAGGAATCCCACCACGCCCCCGCGCGCGCAACGCAGCGATTTTTTGCCGGTCAGCGGCACGCGCACGAAAACGGCCTTTTCTAACGCCGGGGGCACCTCGCCGTCCGCGCACACGTAGCTGCGGTCGGTGAAAAGTTTCGCGCCGGATTTCAGGGGCAGCGTCTCCCACGGCGCGGCGTCCAGCGCCCCGGAGCCGCCGGCGGCGAGGGCTCTGCCGTCCGCATGCGGCTTGACGGCCGCACGCGCTCCTCCGCTGCCCTTGCTGATGAGCTGGCGCAGGCGCGTGTCCGGGGAGACGGCCTTCCCGGACAGGACGTCCTCTTCGCGGAAGGTCGCGAAAAGGATTTCTTTCGAGTTGACGCGGTCGAAATCGTAGGTCAGGTAGATCAGGCCGTTCGCCGCCTGCTGCCCGTCGGGATACGACACGCCGTTGCGCTCGTCCAGCAACAGCCCGCCTTCCCACGTCGCCCCGTCGTCCTTCGAGAGGAACGCGGTCAGATGCGAGCGTCCGGTCTGTGTCCCGACCGGCCCGTGCTTGACCAGCAGGAGATTGCCGGAGGCCAGGCGGCGGATGAAAAACCGCGACGAGGTGTGTTTGATCTTTGAAGGCGCCAGCGGCGACCACGTTTTGCCGCGGTCCCGAGAGACCGCCTCGCGGATGCCGGATTTGCAGCGCGAGAGGCACCAGAGGGAACCGTCCTTGCGCTCGATGAACAGGTGTTCGTCGAAGAGGCGGTCTTCCTTCGGCATGGTCGCTCCTCCCCGCACCCGCCACGTCTTGCCCCGGTCCTCCGAAACCACCATCCGGGAACTCGGGTCCGCGTACCACGCCGCGACGGGCAGCGCCCATTCGCCCGTCGAGAGCACGAGCGGTTTGCACATCATGACGCCCTTGGCGATCCACACCGGCGTCGGGTTGGCCGGGGGCTCGGATTCGGGATCGCTGAACGTCACCATCCACAGCGCGTCGGACTCTACGTTGTTGTACGGCATCACCCGGTCGGTCCACGACCAGCGCAGCGTGCCGTCCGGCGCCATCCACAGCTCGGGGTCGAAGGTGCGGCGCGGCCCGCCCGCGTCGGGATCCGCCACCAGCACTTCTTTCCACGTCTTGCCGTTGTCGCCGCTGGTGGCGAGCACCACGTAGTTGTTTTCGTCCTCGTTCGGCGTGACGCCTGCGTACCAGGTTGCCCAGAGCCGTCCGCCGGGCGAGACCGCCAGACTCGAGATCCCGACGTGTCCCCGGTTCGTCACCGCGTGGAGCGGCTGCTGCGGCGGTCCGAGATGTGCCGGCGGAAGCGGCGCCGCCCACAGGCCGGTCAAGGCCACCAGGTTGAAAGCCCAAAAGATGTTTTTCATGGGATCCCCGTCCTTCCTGTTTTGAGCGGTCGAAAGTGAAAGGGCCACGTCAGCCGGCCGTCTCCCGGAGGCGGAAAAGGCTCCGTCCTCAACCCTTCTTGGTCCTCGGCCCGTGCACGAATAAATACCAATGCCCTATAGCTGTATACCGGTTTATATCAAACAAAGAGAGGGCGCGTCAAGGGCCCCGACAGGGGGTGACAGGGTGTGATTCAGCATTGACACAAGGGGTTCGGGAGAAGGAAAATAACGACAGCAAGAAACGTGTGGAGCGCCGGAATTCCGCATCTGAGCCGGCGAAGGTGCGCGGGGCACAAGGAGGGCGACATGACAATCCTCATAAGTATGCGCTTGAGGCGGGGACCGGTAACGGGCTCATTTGAAAAAGCCGTGCTCGGCCTGGTGTCGGGAATGGCGGCGTTCGCGTTGTTGATGCCGCCGCAGGCCGCGGCCGTGCCGGCGTGCCCGGACGGGAAAGACGTGCGGCAGCCGGACGGGTCGGCCTTCCGGCTGCAGTTGCGCGGCGACGAATTCTTTTCGTGGACGGAAACCGCGGACGGATTCCCCGTCCTCCATGATGCCTCAGACGGTTTCTGGAAATACGCGCGGCCGGATGCCGGGAAGGCCGCATACGTCATCGTCCCCGAGGCCCGCGTCGGCACGTCCGATCCTTTGGGCTTGGGTTTGTCGGGAAGCCGCAGGCTGGAGATGTCGGCGCTCGGCGCCGCACTGCAGACGCGTCGGCAGTCGCTGAAGGCGGTGCCGGAGGTGTTGCCGGTTCCCGCGGCCGTCCCCGGCGTGCTCCAAACGCCCGACCCCGTGGAAACGCCGGTGCCGCCGCCGCAGCCGATTCCGGTCTCGGGAACCAAGACGATCCGCAATGTGGTCTTGCTCGCCTGTTTTTCGAATCACTGGAACACGTCGGGCAGCACCGTGAACGCGTCGTACGGTCGCGTGGCCGTGAGCGAGTATTCGAACCTCTTCAACCAGGTCAGCCATACCTCGGACGGCGCCGTCGGTTCGGTGCGCGATTATTATTCGGAAGTCTCCTACGGCAAACTCACGGTGCAGTCGGCGGTCTCCGTGTGGGTCAAGCTGCCGCAGGGCGAAAGCTATTACGGGGCTGATGGGGCGACGCAGGACACCAACTGGAAACAAATGGTCTCCGACGCCATCAACGCGGCCGATGCGGCGGGCTTCGATTTTTCGCAGGGCGATTCCGACGGCGACGGCTGGGTGGACTGCCTGACCGTGATCCACTCCGGGCACGGCCAGGAGATCACGGGCAATCCGTCGACCTGCATCTGGTCTAAGCAGGGCGAGATGGTCTCGACGGTGACGAAGGACGGCGTGAACATGCGGCGGTGCCACACGGAACCCGCGCTGCGGGGCGCGACCAGCAGCACCAGCATCATCCGCATCGGCGTCATCTGCCATGAAATGGGCCATTTCTTCGGCCTCACCGACCTCTACGACTACAGTGCGACCACCGACGGCGTCGGCGACTGGGGCATCATGGCGTACGGTTCGTGGAACGGGTCTCTGGGCAACCGCCCGGCGCATTTCAGCGCGCACTCCAAATACATGCTGGGCTTTGTGAAGCCGACCGTCGCGCACTCCCTGCCGCGCACGACTCTGGCCCGCGTGGAGAACAACCCTTCTGTCCTGCTCCTCCGCGACGGGATGGCGGACGGCGAATACTTTCTGGTCGAGAACCGGGCGAACACCGGCTTCGACAACGATACGGCCTCGATCTATCCGGGTGTGCTGATCTACCATGTGGACAGCAAAAGCGCCAACAACGACTTGGGCACATGGCCGCATCCGTTGGTCAAGATCGAGGAGGCCGACGGCGACGACACGCTCGGGTTGGTCGAGTCGCCGACCGACATCATGTCCGAGTCCGGCGACGTCTGGACCAGCACGAGCGGGCTCGCCGGCGGCTTCCGCGACCAGACGGGCAACACCACCGCCAACGCGATGCGCTACCAGTCGGCCACTCTCTACTCCCGCACGAACGGCGCTCCCTCCTACTCGTACCTGCGCGTCACCAATTTCTCGGCGGCCGCATCGTCCATGACCTTTGATGTCCAGACACTGCGAACGACCGTGACGAACCAGACCGTCTACACCACCGGCCACATGGTCGCGTGGCCGGCCTCCTCGCAGGCCACGCAGTACGAGATCCAAGAGGCGCTGCCGGCGGTCTTGACCGGCATCTCCGACGGTGCGGAAGACGAAGAGATGATGTATGACACCTGGCACCTTTCCGGGGGCGCGCGCCGGAGTTCGGCGGGCAGCAAGTCGGGTTCTTTCAGCTACCTGTTCCAATATTACAGCTGGTCCTCTGGAAACTTCTACTCGCCGGTGCAGTCTCTGACCCTGCAGAAACCGTTCGTGGTGACCTCCGGGACGACGCTGTCCTTTTACCTCATGTCGCATCTGGATTCCGCCGCGGGATATCTCAAATGCGAGGTCTCGAACGACAGCGGAAACACGTGGAAGACGCTCGGCACCCATAACGGATACATCAACTCCTGGACCCAGTACGCGTACGGCTTCAGCGCCTTGAACGCCCAGGGGATCAACATCGGCGACGCCTGCGTCATCCGCTTCGTGCTGAACGTCGAATTCGGATCGGGCTGGTACAATTTTCCGGAGGTGGGCGTCGCGGTCGACGACATCGCGGTCTCGGGCGTGACGCTCGGCGGCTACGGCGCGTGGACCACGCTGGCCAACAACGTCCTGGCGACCTCCTATGCGGTGCCGGCGCGGACCAACGGGGTGTACGCCTACCGCGTCCGGGGCTATGCGAACGCCGCCTGGCAGGGATACGGATCGGTGGGCGAGACCGCGGTGGTCTTGCCGTGGGTCACGCTGAGCCTGGCCGGCCCGCTGATGGCGGAGGCCGGCGCGGTCGCGATCGTGACCGCCACGCTGTCGCAGGTCTCGCCGATGCCGGTGGTGGTGAATCTCGTGCTGTCCGGAACCGCGACCGAGACGAACGACTATACGGCCTCGGCCGTACCGCATACGATCGTGATCCCGGCCAATACGTTGAGCGGCACGCTCGCCCTCACGGCGGTGCAGGACCTCGTCGATGAAACGAACGAGACGGTGATCGTGGACATCGGCTCGGTCTTGAACGGCGAGGAGTTCGGCGTGCAGCAGGTGACGGCGACCATCGCGGACGACGACCCTCCGCCCGGCAGCTTTGAGGAGTGGGTTCAGAACTACTGTCCGGGCATGGATCTGCCGACCGCGCTCACCAACGACTACAATGCGGACGGCGTGCAGAACGGCTTCGATTACGCCTTCGGCCCGAACTTGGAGACCAACGCGCCGCTGCTGAACATCTTCTGCCTCACGAACGCGCCCGTCGTGGATATCCCGAAACAGCTGGTTTCGACGGTTCCCTACGTGGGCATCGCGATCGATCTGACGCGTGTGCTGGACAGTCCCGCGTGGACCACAAACGGCCTGCATGCGATCGACCACCCGAACGAGCCGACCAACCGCTGCTGGTTTGCGCCCGACAGCGTCGGCACGAGCGGCTTTTTCCGCGTGCGCGGCTTCCTGAGGTAAGTCCGGTTCAGCGGGTGCGGAAGAGGAATCCGCGGAAAGTGCGGCGCGCGGGGACGGGGTGCGTTTTGGCGGGCACGCCGTCCACAAGACGCGTGCCGTCATCGCAGAGAACCAGCAGGGCGGGCGCGCCGTCGGATCGGACCGTGACCATTCCTTCAGGGGTCGCATCGGGCGGCATCTTCGAGATCGTTTCGTCGGGTTGCGGCCCGGCGGGCCTGTCCCAGCGGTAGAGACGGGGGGTGCCGCCGCTGAGCGGCGAGCCGGACATGATGAGGTACCGATGGCCGTCGGTGCGGATCATGGACCGGACGCCGTTCCCTCCGAGGTCGAGCAGGAGCGGGTCTCCGAAGCGCGGCGGCTGCCCCGTCACGTAGCCGGACGGATTGGCGAGCGGCGCGAGCAGGGCCTTGCCGTCCGGCGTGGGCGAGCGGAAGCCGATCAGCAGGCCGCCCTCGGGCGTGTCGCAGAGCGCCTCGACGTTGAGACTGCCGGGCGTCTTGGGCGGTCGCAGGGCGGCCTCCGACAGGCCAAACGACGCGTAGCGCGGGTCGCGGTCGAGATCCGATAAGAGCGTGGCGATGGGGCTTCCGACGCGTTGGAACGAGGGGACGCCATTCGTGACGGCGACGCGCGTCGCGAAAAAGCGTTTGCGGTTGGGGCGCGGCTTGCCCGCTTTGTTCGGCGCGTGCGAGGTGATCCAATAGAGCGTGTCGCCGATCCGCGCCGAGCCCTCGATGTCCATTTCGGGCGATTTCTGCTGGAGCGCCATGTGCGGCCCCGCGTCCCACGCGGCGACCGGCGCTCCGCCTTCCGGAAACCGGTAGGCGCGCAACAGGTTGTCCTCGTCGTTCGCGACGACGAACAGGCCGTCGCCCAGCCATTCGCCGGCCGAGGCGTCGGCCATGTGGGTGAACGTGACGTCGCGGACGGCGGACGGCGGCGGCGCCGCCGGAAGCCACCGCGCGGCCATGAACAAGACGCAGGCCCCGCCGAGCAGGACGGGCGTGCGGCTGATCTTGAGACGGAAGCGGGCGTTGCCGCGTGTGAAGTCGAAAGCCATGCGCTTACGATACCAGATTTGACATCCTCGCGCCATGCGTGCGCAGAAAACGGTTGCAGGTTCGAACGGCGCTCCTGTAGGCTATCAACTTCTGACATTTCTGTCACAAGGCGCGTTTTTCTTCTGGATTCAACCCAATGTACAGTTTTTATCCGCAAACGGTGATCCTTTCTTGGGGCGCGATTCTGTGTATCTGCACCTCTTTCCTGGGGTGGCAACGCCGCGATAAACCGGGGGGAAGGGCCTTCATCGGGCTGATGTCCGCCTGTGCGGTCTGGACGACGGCGGCGGCGGTTGAATCCGCGGTCGTCGGCGTGGCGGCCAAGATTTTCTGGTCCAAGATGGAATATGTCGGGTTGGTGTTCATCGGAAGCTTCCTGTTTTTCTTCGCGCTTTCCTATACGCATCAGACACGCCTGATCCGGCGCGGCATGTATGCGTTTTTGCTCCTGATGCCGGTCGTGGCGCTTTTGCTGGTCTGGACCAACGAATGGCACCACGCGCAGTGGACCGGTTTTTCGCCGGGGCCGCAGGGCATGAACGTGCTGGTCTATCACCGGGGCCCCGTGTTCTGGTTCATTAGCGCGTACACGTATACGTTGACCCTGTTCGGTTACGGCGTCTTTGCGAACGCCTGCCGTTCCGCAGACCGGTCGATCCGGCGGCAGTATGTGGTCTTCATGCTGAGCGGCGTCTTTCCGCTGGCGAGCGGGGTGGTGTACCTGGCGGGGCAGGAGTGGGTCGGCGGCATGGACGTCTCGGCCATGGGCTTCAGTTTCGCGGGGCTGATGATCGCCTGGGATTTTTCCCGCTTCCAGCTGCTGGATCTCGTGCCGATCGGCCGGGAAGTGCTGGTCGAGCGGATGCCGGACGGGATGATCGTTTTCGATGAAAGCGGGCGGCAGGTGGACATCAATCCAGCGGCCCGGCACATGTTAGATTTGGAGGAGAGCCCCGTCACGCTCCAGAACCTCCAGGCGCGTTTTCCCGCGTTGGCCGGGGATGCCGGCGACGGAGGCGGAGTCCAAACGGAAGCCACGCTTCAGACCTCGAGCGGCCAGCTCGACGTGAGCATCCGCAGGGTGCCGCTGTATGGCTTGCACGGCAAGTTGCGGGGCAACCTCTGCGTGCTGGGCGATCTCTCGGCGCGGGTCGCGGCCGAGCGCGAACGCGAACGGGTGATCGCCGAGCTCAGTCAGGCGCTGTCGCAGATCAAGACGCTGCAGGACCTTCTGCCCATCTGCTGCGCCTGCAAGAAGGTCCGGAACGATCATGGATATTGGCAGCAGATCGAATCGTACATCCGCGAGCACGCCGGCGTGGAGTTCAGCCACAGCCTCTGCCCCGACTGCGCCAAGAAGCTGTATGGCTCGTCCGATGTCGGCGACGCGAAACCCGGCTTTTTCGTCTAGGTTCCGGCGCGCTTGGTTTCTCCGTTCCCGGTGCCGCGCGGCGTCTTGGCGTCAGTTTGTCTTGTTTAGCCCTGAAAAGGCAGGTATTCTTTCATCATCAAAGGGAGCGGTATTCTTGCATCCGCAGACAGGGGGCTTTCTCATGCCGAGCGGCGATGACACAGAGCTGGAGCACTCGCAGCGCGAACCGGAAAGCGCGCACGAGGCGCAATTGCGAATGAAAGACGAGTTTCTTTCGCGCGTCTCGCATGAGTTGCGTTCGCCGCTCAATGCCGTTTACCAGTACGTCACCATCTTGCTCGACGGCCTCGCGGGCGAGATCAACGAGGAGCAGCGCGAATATCTCGGCATCGCCCTCAGAAATGTGAAACAGCTTCAGGCCATGATCGGCGATCTGCTGGATGTGACCCGCTCCGAGTCAGGCAAGATGGTCATGGCCCCCCAGGAAATGAGCCTTGCCGAAAGCATCGCGACCGCGCTGGATACGGAGCGGCCCGAGGCGCACGCGAAAGGCCTGACGCTGTCGAGCCAGGTGGAGGAGGGCCTTCCCGCCGCCTATGCCGACCCCCAGCGCGTCCAGCAGATCATCGTCAATCTGATCAACAATGCCATCAAGTTCTCTCCGGCGGGGTCAACGATCCGCGTGAGCGCGAGGCGTTCTGCGCAGCTGCCTCAAGGCGCGGGGCCGTTGTCGACGACGGGCGGGGCGGAGGGCCTGGGCACCTCTTGGCTCGAAATCGCGGTCGACGATTCCGGCTGCGGCATTGCTGCCGAGGATTGCGAGCGCGTCTTCCAGCGTCTCTACCAGGTGGGCCGGCACATCGACCAGAAACGCATGGGCCTCGGGTTGGGGCTGTACATTTGCCGCGATCTCGTTTCGCGCCTGGGCGGCCGGATTTGGGTCGAGAGCCGCGTCGGCGAGGGGAGCACGTTCCGTTTCACGGTGCCGGCGTATATTCCTGAGCAGGCGGTGTTGTCCTTCCTCCGCGCGCGCCTGACGCAGGCGAAGGAGGACGGCGAGGTTTTCTCGGCCGTCGTGGTGGATGCGGATGCCGCCTTCGATGCGGTCCGGCCGGTGTGGGAAGCGTTGCTGCCCGCGGCCCGGGAGAAGGGGTTTACGGCGGCAGCCTATGCGGGATCGCGTTTCGTCGTGTTGGCCGACGCGGGCGAGTCGCTGGCCACGTGCGTAAGGGATCACCTGCGGCGTTTGGCCAAGGATGCGTGTTTCCGGGTGGCGCCGGATCTGTGCCGCACGTTGTCCTATGGCATATCCGTGGCCCGTCCGGACGCGGACACGGCGGACGACGTGTTGGCCCGCGCGGCGGCCGCTGCCGTGTCCGAGCGATCCCTGTTGGCGCAGAAGCGGTTGATGGTCGTCGATGACGACGAACAGTGCCTGAGACTGTTCCGCAGATTCTTGACGGCGCTGGGCGTCGCCAGCGTCCGGACGGCCGAAAACGGGGCTCAGCTGTTCGCCGCGCTCCGGGAAGAGCAGCCGGATCTGATCGTCCTCGACATCCAGATGCCGGGAATGAACGGGCATGAGATCATCGGCCGGCTCAAAGAGTCCGCGGCAACCGCGGTGATCCCGATCGTGGTCGTGACGGGGCTGGTCGGCGAGCACGACGGGATTGAGGGAGAGACCCCCGGAACGGCCATTCCCGTGCTCAGCAAAATGAATATGGCAGAGGTGCAGCGTTGGGTGCAGCATTTGCTTTGAAAAAGAAGGGATGAGGAATGAGCGCTGAAACGATCATGATTGTGGAGGATGACCGGGATCAGATGTTGGGCCTGGCCGTGCGGCTGAGGGCGAACGGGTACCAAGTCGTTTGCGCCGCAGACGGCACGACCGCGTTCACGCAGGCGTCCAAGACGGTTCCGGATCTGATCATCCTCGACATCGGCCTTCCCGCCGGCGACGGCTTCAAGGTTCTCGAATGGCTGGGGGGCATGGCCACCACCGTGACGATTCCCGTGATTGTGCTTTCCGGCCGCGACCCGTGCCTGGCGCGCGACCGGGTTTTGCGCATGGGCGCCAAAGCGTTCTTCCAGAAGCCCGCCGACAATGAGGCCCTGCTGTCGGTCATCCGTGAGATTTTGAGCACGGGCACCACGCTGAAGAAGGAGGTCGCGCCGGTCGAGGCCCCGCCGTCGGTCACGGTCCAAAAGCCCGTTTGGGCGACCTCCATGGCCGAACGGATCGCGCGTTGGCGCGAAGATCTGCGCGCGACGCCCGGCGATGTAGACCTGATGAGCGATATCGCGCGGGTCCTCGCCACCACGACGGAGCCCCAATTGCGGAATGTCGAGGAGGCGCTGCAGCTGGCGAAAAAAGCGTATTTCCTCATGAAGTCGCCGAATCCCGCGATCTTGGATACGTTGGTGCTCGTGTATGCCGAGGCGGGACAATATACTCAGGCGCTGGAAACGGCCCGTAGCGCGTTGGCGTTGGCGGAAAAAACGGGGCAAACCTCCCTGGTGCTGGATTTGCGGGAGCGCATCAGGAAGTACGAAAGCAAGGTCGTGCAAACGGAACCGCCGAAGGGCTGAGCCCTGATTCCGGCGCTTTGGCGTTGCGCCGCCTCACTTCAACCGCGTCCATTCACGCGCCGCGGACGGGCCGGAGCGTGGCTATTCGCCCGCCTGCAGCGCCAGGAAGTTCTGGATGCCCATCTGGCCGATCTGGTCCAGCTTCTCTTCGAGCTCGTCGACGTGGCCGTCCTCGTCTTTGAGGATCGACTCCAGAAGTTCTTTCGTGACGTTGTCGCTGGCATCGGTGGCGACCTTCACCGCGGCGTTGTACTTCTTGACCGCGTCCATCTCCGATGCGAGGTCGTTCGCGAGCTGCTTGGGAATGTCGGCGCCGATGCGGATTTTGTTGAGGTTGCTGACGATCGGCGTGCCTTCCAGAAACAGGATGCGTTCGATCAGTTTCTCCGCATGTTTCATTTCGGTGATGGCCCGCCCTTTCACCAGCTTCTGGAGCTTGCCGTACCCCCAGTTCTCATCCATTTCGCCATGGACCACGTATTGGTTGATGGCCGTCAGCTCGTCCGCCAACAGGTCGTTCAACACGGTGAGCACTTTGATGTTTCCTTTCATCTCTCCGCTCCTCTTTTGTCTTGATTGTTACGTGACAGAAAAAGAATCGCTTTACGGAGCCCCGGCGCCCGGCAAAACGGCACACTGAAAAGGATGGCTTGATTGAAGCACTTCGGCAGAAACATGTCGATGCAAAAGAAAAAAGATCGGCGTTCGCCGCCGACGGGCCGCGTCCCGAGTCCCAAGAAAAACGTGGCGGCGCTCTAGTCGGTCCGCGCGCGTCGCGTCAGGTCGCCGAAGGCGTCGATGCGCCGGTCTCGGAAAAAGGGCCACATGCGGCGCACCGTTTCGGAGCGGCCGAGGTCGAGGTCGACGACCCGCGACTCCTCTTTGTCCGCCGAGGCTTGCGCCAAGAACTCGCCCTGCGGCCCGGCGGCAAAACTGCTGCCCCAGAAGCGGATGCCGTGGGTCACGCCCGACGGATCGCTCTCGGAGCCCGTGCGGTTGACGCTGACGACGGGGATGCCGTTGGCGATCGCGTGCGCGCGCTGCGCGATGATCCACGCCTCGCGCTGGCGGGCTTTTTCGGCCTCGCAGTCCGTGTTTTCCCAGCCGATGGCCGTCGGGTAGATCAACAGGTCCGCTCCGGCGAGCGCCATGAGGCGCGCGGCTTCCGGATACCACTGGTCCCAGCAGACGAGCACGCCCAGTTTCCCGACGGAGGTCTGAATAGGGGTGAAGCCGAGATCTCCCGGCGTGAAGTAGAACTTCTCGTAGTAGGCCGGATCGTCCGGAATGTGCATCTTGCGGTACTTGCCGGCGATGCGGCCGTCTTTTTCGATGACGACGGCGGTGTTGTGGTAGAGCCCCGGCATGCGGCGCTCGAAGAGGGAGAGCACGAGCACGATGCCCAGCTCTTTGGCTAAGGCGCCAAACTCGTCGGTGCTGGGACCGGGAATCGGTTCGGCCAGATCGAAGTTCGCCGGATCTTCCGTCTGGCAGAAGTAAAGGCCGTTGTGCAGTTCCTGCAATACGACCAACTGCGCGCCCTGCGCCGCGCAGGACCGGATGCCGGCTTTCAGCTTGTCGATGTTGGCGCGGCGGTCGGCCGTGTTCGCCTGTTGGACCATTCCGATTTTCATTTCAGGAATCCTTCCGGAAATTGCATGGTGACGCAGTGCAGCGAGCCGTGCTGCTTGATCAGCGGCAGGCAGCCGAGGCCCACGATTTCGCGGCCCGGGAATGCCCTCTGCAACTGGGCGCGGGCGGCCTCGTCCTTTGGCGAGCCGTAGGTCGGCATCAGCACCGCGCCGTTGATGATCAGGAAGTTGGCGTAGGTGGCGGGCAGGCGCTGCCCGCCCTCGGTCACGCAGTCCGCCATGGGGAGAGGTACCAGCGTGTAGGGCTTGCCGTCCAGCGTGCGGAACGCGCGCAGCTCCTCCTCCATGCGCTTGAGCGCGTCGAAGTGCTCGTCGGTGCTGTCGTCGCACGCGACATACGCGATCGTGTCGGCGTTGCAGAGACGCGCGAGGGTGTCGACGTGGCTGTCGGTGTCGTCGCCCGCGAGATAGCCGTGGCGCAGCCACAGCAGACGTTTCGCGCCGAAAGCTGCTTTGTAAAACGCCTCTAACTCCTCTTTCGAAAAGTGGTCGTTGCGGTTCGGCGAGAGCAGGCACTCCTCCGTGGTCAGGAGCGTGCCCTGGCCGTCGGACTCGATGCTGCCGCCCTCGAACACGAGATGCTGCATGTCGCGGCAGCGGACGTTGGGGACGAAGACGTTTTGCCCGACCAGGTGCCGCGTGATCTGGTTGTCGAGATGCGCGGCGAACTTCATGCCCCAGCCGTTGAAGGTGAAATCCAAAAGCGTGGGTTGGCCGTCGGCGAAGACGCTGATCGCGCCGTGGTCGCGCGCCCAGGTGTCGTTCGACGGAATGGCGCGGAAGCGGACGTTGTCGAGGCGGGCGGCGGCTCCGAGCGAGCGGCGCACGGCGTCGATGTCACGGCAGACGATCAGCAGCTTTTCGCGCTGCGCGATTTCGGCCGCGATCGCGACGAAGCAAGGGATCACCTCGTCGAGGCGGTCGCGCCAATCGGTGTCGGCGTGTGGCCAGGTGAGCTGGACGCCGCTCTGCGGCTCCCACTCGGCGGGAAAACGAATCTGAGGGATCTCATTCATGGCGGAGTAATGGTTGAAGCTTACACGCCTGCCGTGTGGGCGTCAATGGGGGCAGACGCAAAAGCGACAGGCAGGCCAGCGCATATAAAAACGGGCGGCATCTTCCGCCGCCCGCCATGCAAAACGTCTAGCGCTTGTCCGGCTTGAGTTCCCGGATCGCCGCTTCGCCCGGCTGCAAGGTCATCTGCTCTTGGCCGAATCCGAACCTGGCCGGCTGGTCGGCGATGCAGGCGAAGAGCGTGGCGATGCGGCCGTCGGCGAGACGCCATGTGCCGTGCAGCACCGACGGCACGGCAAGCGCGCGCTTGGTTTTGCCGTCTTTTTCGGAGAAGGTCATCTCGAGCATCGGCACGTTCAGGTCGGGAGACGCCACGCGCTGCCCGAAATTGAGATAGGGCCCGGCGGCTCCGCGCCAGAGATCGAGATGCGCCTTGAGCAGCCGGAGTTGCGTCGCGTCCGCTTTCTCCGGCTCGCACTGGCGGGTCCAGAGCGCCACCGCCGGGATCTTGCCGCAGACGAAGTTCATGCCGATCTGATAGAGCGCGAGGCGGTTGGGCTTTTCGGAAACGTAGCAGCCCTCGCTGCCGTAGCCCGCGAGATAGTCGTGATAAACGTGCGTGAAGAGCGGAACGCCGAGCACGCCCGCGCCGGAACGCGGCCAGCGGCCCTGATGCAGGTCGCGCGCGTGATAGGTGTCGAGCAACGGCAGGTAATATTCGCCCGGCTCCTCGATCGAGAACGCGAAGTTCGGGTCGCGGCTCCGGCCTGTTTTGCGGATTTCGCCGAAGATGCCGTACAGCGCCTGGCTGCACCACGCGCCGCCGCCCTGCGGATGACGGTGGTCCGGATGGAAACACGCCTTCATGCCGCCACCCACGATCTGGTCGACCTGCACGCAGTCGATGCCCATCTGCTGGCAGCGCTGCGACGTGCCTGTCAGAATCTCGCGGGCCAGCGGCGTGCCGGCGCAGATCGTGGCGGTCTGACCGACACCTTTGTCCGGCGTCCCGTTCGTGAAGGCGACCCCCTGCGCGTCGCTGATCGCCCACAGGCGGCCGGTGCGGTTGAATGCCGCCTCCTGGTCGATGGCCTGGCCCTTCAGCGTTTTGTGGAGCGTCCAGTGCAGGCCGGAAAGGAAGACCATCGTGTGTCCGCCCTGCGCGTGAAGCGCCTTCGTCATCTCCGTAAAAGCCGGTTCGCCGCCGAGCGGCGGGAAGTAGTCGGGCGTGGTCCACGTGTCGAGCTTTTCCCACGAGATCAGCAGCGTGGTGATCGGCGCACCGACGGCTTGGCTCCAGCGCTGAACCTGATCCGTCAGAGAGGACCGGCGGTCGCCGAACGTGCCGTCGCCGCGTTCGCCGCGCAGCGAATAGGTGAAGAGCAGGGCCGGCTCTGTGATCCACTTCGGGATGTCTCCGGAGGCGACCCGTTGCGCCATGGTCTGCCGGCACCATGTCTGTTGGACGGCCCAGGCGCGGTAGAGATCGGCTGCGGCCTCCCATGTGATTGTCTTGAGCCCGTCCGCAGGCTCGAGTCCGGCCACGGCCACGTCGTAGGGCAGACGCCACTCGGCGACGGGCGTCTGCGGCAGCACGTGGGCGATACTGAGTTCAACCCCCTTGCCGCTGCGCTTGGAACCGAAGAGCTTGGTGTGTCCCGCGGCATCGCGCGCAGCGAGAAAAAGCCCCGCCCCGGGATCGAAGGCCGCCATCAGTTGCAGCGACGCGGCACCGGGATAGTGCAGGGCCCGGACGGGGCTGTTTTTTTTGGGATTCATCAGCAGTGTGCCGTCACACTCCGGGAAGAGGAGACGGTCGTTTCCCCCGTCGCCGGAGAAGGGGAGTTTCAACGCGACCAGCGGGAACCGCACTTCCGCGAGGCGGACCGGTGTGTCGGCGCGGACCGCGATGCGGCCGAGCACGCAGGGCGACGCAGGATCGAGCCGATATTCGCAGGTTACGGTGAGGTCAGTGTGGACGCACTCGATGGCCAGAGTGCCGATGCCCGGTTTTATGCGCACGGATGCGGCGTGCGCCGACGATATCGTCCGTTCGGCATTCGCTAACTTGATGGTGTAGAGGGGCGCGGCGACGGCCGGGTCGAGCCATTCGCGGCCGGTGCCCCGATCTTTCAGCGATACGAGCGCGCCGCGCGCGGCGTCCCATTCCGCGCGGAGCGTCCGGTTCTGGAGCGCAACGGTTTGTCCCGCTGTGGCCGCGAGCCCGGCAGACAGCGCCGCCAGGACGACGATACAGTGCTTGGTCATGGTTAGGCGTCCTTACTTTATGGTTTTGTCGATGTCTGAAGGAGTTGCGCCTGACGGCGGCTCAGCACAAATCGCTCTGGCGTGAGCACGCCGCACTGAAGGTGAAAACCGCCGAGCAAGCCCTGGAACCCCGCATCGAGCGCGGTGCTGTTGCCGAGAACCGGCAGCGAGTTGATGCGCATGACCTGCGCTTGGGAGGGCACCTCGGCGTCACGTTTTGCATCGACATAGAGTCGCAGCCGTTCGCCGTCGTACACGGTCGCAAGGTGAACCCACCGCCCGGCGCTCAACGCCTCGCGCGACGTGAGGGTGGCTTTGCGCCGCACCGCGCACAGGTGGCCATCCGCTTGCAGTGTGAGCGAAACGCCGCAGGCGTCGGAGAAGAGGGACATGGCCTTTCCGATTGCGTCGGGGCGAGCGACGATTTCCAGCGTGAAGGGGCCGTAAGGCATGGAGCGGCTGGGCAGGATGGCGCAGTCGTCGCCGCCGTCGAAACGCAGGGCCGCGCGTGCGGCGTCGCGCGTCCACTGCGGGATCCACGTGCCGCTTGTCTGCATGTGCGTGTGCCGCCGGCCGAGCAGCAGCGGCGTTTGCCAGCCGGAGACGGATGGCAGTTCCGTTCCCGCGCCTTCGGTCATCGGGTATGTGAGCGCGTAGGTTTCGTCCGCGCCGAGCGTGAGGGACTCTACGCGAGGGGACTCGAAGCGCGAGACGCGATCAGCCCACCAGCCCTCGTCGAAATCCGCGCCGGTGACGATGACAGGGCAAGCGTGGGTTGCGGTGGCCCGGGCGCTTTTTGCGTGCGCTGGCGCGCTCCAGCACACGTCGCCCGAGAGCGTGCTGTAGCGGGCTACGTAGATGTCCGAGGGGGTGGCGTCCGTCGCGGGGAGCGGCAGGCGCACCGCGGCCGACGGCGCGCCTTTATGGGCGAGTTCGGCCTCCGCGACGGGCCAGCCGTTGCGCAAGAGGACGAGGTGTCCCGCCATGTTCCAGCGGTCGAAGCGGACGAGCGCCGTGCGGTTGGTTCCGTCCCGTCGCAGGGTGAGCGTCGGCTGTGCGGCGGCGATGCTGTCTAAGGGGATGCGGATCGTGCGCAGGCTTTCGAGGTGTCCGCAGCGCAGGGTCACGGGGTAGAGATCGCGCCAGCCATTCGTCTGCGCGGGTGTTGCGAGCTGCGCCTGCACGCGAAACAGCCGCTTGCCGTCGAGGCCGATCTGCGGCACGCGCAGCGTCACGGCGGTCAGATTCGTGCGGGGCAGCTCGATGGGCGCAGGCTCAAAGCACGGCTGGCCGGCTTCGTCGAGCAGGCGGACACGCACGGAAGCAGGCTCGGTGGTGTAGGCGAGGCTCACCACCTCTAAAGTCCAGTCGTCGCCGAGGCTGGCCTCCTCGTGATAGCTGATGAAGAGTTGCGGCGGACGCGGCGGAGGCGGTTCGCCGCGCCAGCGTGCGAGATAGTCGCGGTTGATGCGCAGCAACGCGTCGCGGTTCACGACCGAGGGCTCGAATTGCGTGTGCTCGACGTAGTCGTTCCAGGTCGTGAGGCAGACCCATGGCGCCCCTGAAGCCAACGCGGCCTCCCACGTGTCGCGCAGGGTTCCGCTGTTCAGATAGGGTCGGTAGAAGCTGTTGCCGTTGCCGAGGTAGCCCTGGGTGATGCCGGCGACCAGCAGGCCGCCGGTGCGGTGCGCGGCGAGGGCTTTCTGCCCATTGGTGAGGCGCTCCAGCATCTGTGCGGAGGTGAAGCCGTTGATGCCGAAGTCGTAGAAGCCGTCGAACACGGCGAGGTTGTCGGCGAGCGTCTGCGCGTTGCTCCACAGCGTGCCTTCTCCCATGGGTTGCACGAGCCAGTAGGCGGCGAGCCCGCGCGTCCTCAGGGCGTCGATGATTTGCCGCCACTCGGCTAGGGTGCGCGGGCGGCTGTTGTAGATGAAGATCACAGGTTTCCCTTGGACGAGGCAGGTGTTGGGATGGCGGCCCCAGCGCACCAGATAGGTCGCGAAGAGTTGAGCCATCGCCTCGGGCGAAGGCGCGGTGCCGTCGACGCAGGGGGCGACTTTAAAACTTGTCCCTTCGGCGGCCCGGTAGAAGCGGGTCATCGCATCCGCATAGAAGGCCTCGCGACTTTTTTCCTGCAAGACCAGATCCACACAGAAGCCGTCGATGCCGTATTGGAGTGCGGTGCGGACTTGAAGTTTCGTGGCTTCTCCGACGCCTTCGTCTGTCTGGGCGTGGCGTCCGAGCAAGGAGCGGTCGTTGAAGCGCTGCGCGTTCCAGACGGGATCGAGCGCCGCCCGGTCATAGCCGTTGATCTGGTCGAACCCCCAGGCGACATAATGAGCCCAGCACATTTTAGGCGGGGTGCCGACCGCCGCAAAGACCGCGCTTGCGGCGCTGATCACGCCGCAGAACAGCAGGCGAAAGAGGGTGGCCGGTTTACGCATGGGTTACGGTTCCGGCAGCGGGGGCAGGGGCGTGACCGCATGGGCCACCGGCCAGGTCGCGCGTCCGCTGTCCGGATAGAGCCCGATCTTCTCGACGGGTATCCGCTGGAATCCCAGCTTCCAGGCCGGCGAATCTTCCCGGAGGCGGAAATCTTCCTGCTTCTCATCGGCGAATTTCGGATCCTCGTTGATCAGGTTGTTCTCGAACGTCACGAGCGGCTCGGCGCGGTCCTCGATGTGCTTCCACCACGTTTGGCCGACCGGCTGGCCTTTTGACACGCGCCGCAGGTTCTCGCCTTGGCCTTGCCAAAAGAGGTTGCGCCGAACAATGTTGCCCTTCGGTTTCGCCGGCTCGTCGTCGAGCATCGCCGCCACTTGCGGGTAGCGCGTGACGAAAGGCGGCTCTTTGATCTTCACGCCGCACAGCACGCCGGTTTCGCGACAGGTCTTGAGTCGCGCTTCAGCATACGGGGCGGCCCAGCCGAGCGCGCGGGCATCCAGGTGGAAGGCGTGCGGGCAATCGACGAACACGTTGTTTTCGATCACGTTGTCGCGGCCGCCGCCGATGAAGACCGGCTTCCAGACCTGATAGAAAAGGTTGTTGCGCACGGTGGCCCCCGAGAATTCGTCGTCGAGGTAAATGCCGTTGCACGCGCCGCCGTCTTTGCCGCAGAGGTGGTGCAGGTAGTTGTATTGGAACACGTTTCCCCGCAGGCACCAGCTGCGTCCGGCGTAGATGGCCCCGCAGTCGTGCGACTCCTGGCAGACATTGTGGATTTCGTTGTACTCGAAGAGGTGCTCCATGCCGCCGAACAGGATCGCCGAATGCGGCGCGTGGTGAATCAGGTTATGCGCGGCGCGCAGGCCGACGCCGCTCATGAAAATGCCGGGCCGGTACATGCGGTCCCAGCGCCCGAAATGATGGATGTGGTTGTTCTCCGCCGTGTGGCCGGCGTGTGTGAGCGTGGCGCGGTCGCCCCCCAGCAGGTAGATGCCGCCGCCGCCCATCCCGGACAGGTCGCACCCGACCACGCGGCACGCCTGGCCGCCGACGACGGTCACGGCGTGGTTGCCCATGTTCCGGACCGTGCAGCCGACCACGCGGCACTGCTGGCCGTTTTTGACGGAGACGGCGGTGCCGCGGGCGTTTTCCATCGCGAATCCGCTGAGCGTCACGTAGGCGGTATCCGTCAGCGTAAACAGGCCGGCGGCCATCGAAACCTCTGCGCGGCTGTTGTCCAAGGGGGCGGGCGGCCAGAAGTAGAGCCTTCCGGCGTCGCGGTCGATCATCCATTCGCCGGGCATGTCGATTTCACACAGCAGGTTGAGCCCTTGGAACCACTGTCCCGCCCGATACCCGTAGAAATGGTAGGGCGGCGCGACGGCGAGGGTCCGCTGCGCCGTGTCGATGGCTGCGATCCGGTGGCATTGCAGGGCCCAGTCCCGGAACCAGTAGCCCCGGACAAACGCATCCTTTTCCTTGAGCCAACGCTCGGGGCGGTTGTCCGTATAGGTGAAAAGCCCTTCTTTGCAGCCGATCACGCCGCGGACATTGATTTCCGTTTTCCCCCGCACCGTTCCGATTTTGGTGAAGCCCGTATTGGGCCAGCGCGAAAGCTCCATCGGCGTGCCGTTGAAAAAAAGCTCCAGGCGCGGCGAGACGGTTCGCCCGCTCTTGACCGCCTCGTGGCTGGCCATCGCGTTCCCGATCTCATCCTCGTTCTGATTGTCGGCCACGGACAGCGCGTGTTGCAGTTCCCATGCCGCGTCCAGATCCAAGTCGCCGTATTCGGTGATGCCCAGCGCGTTGAGGTCCGCTTGGAAAATCTTGTCCCGCGCCGCCGGGTCGAGCCGTTCCAACACGGCCGGGTCCGTGACGGGTTTCCAGTCGGAGAGGGTCCGGCTGCCGCTGATCACGACGTTCTTTCCCGGACGGGCGCGATAGGTGACCGGCGACTCCGCCGTGCCCGAATCCTCGGCCGTCAGCGCCACCGGCCGGGTCAGCGTGTAGTGTCCGGCGGCAAGTTCAACGGTGACGCCCCCCTTGGGCAGCCCGCCCGCCCGTTTCAGTTCCCGGATCTTTTGGCGGGCGGCTGTGAGCGTGGCGAGCGGCGCACGGCGCGAACCGTCCGCCGTGTCGCTTCCGTCGGGCGCGACGCAGAAGATGAGCGCCGCGGTGTCGCCGGCCGTGTTGCGGGTGCCGCCTTTCGGCAGAAGGTGTCGGCAGGCGGCAAGGGATAAGGTCGCCAGCGTGACGGTCAGGAGGAGGCCGGACGTGTTGTTTTTCATGGCATACGATCTGACAATCATTTGAGTTGCAGCGTTCCCGCCTGTTCCAGCTTCCAGTTCTCCGCCTGCGTGCCTTCCCAGCAGTGCCACTCGCCGAACTCGCTGTAGAAGGCGGCCACGTTGAAGCCGACCTTCAGGCCCGGTTCAGGTTTCAGGCCCAGCGCCGCGAAGGGAATGGCCCACTCGCCGCGCCAGCCGCGGCCGAAGAGCGCCGCGCCCGAGCCGACGGCTTTGACGGCAAAGCGCGTCTCCTTGCCCAGCCGTGCGGCGGCTTCGGCCGGCGCGCCCGCATCGGTGGCGCTCAAGAGCGCGCCGCCCGCGAAGCCGCGGATCACGAAGGTCGCCGGCTGGCCTTCGGGCGTCTTGCCGGCGATGCAGATCTCCACGCCGTCGTCTTTGCCCCAGACCGAGTTGGTGCTGACTTTTGCGGGGCCGAACAGCGTGACGTTGGCCGAAACATACAGGCACTGGTCGTCGTAGCCGAATTTGACCAGCGTCGGCGAGCCGCCGACAGAGTAGCGCGCGGGCTCGCGGTCCAGCGTCAGCAGCTTGCCGGGCCACTCGCCGTTCTTGATCTCGCCGTCGAGCGTCGGCGCGGCGGCGACGCGCTCGGCGTCGATCGGATAGGCTTTGCGGCCGGGGACAGGCTCGGCCGGCACCGCGTCGCTGATGGTGAAGGCCTGCGCTTTCCCGTCCTTGGCGAGCCCTTCGCGGTAGATCGCGTTGCCCTTCCAAGACGTGATGCCGTTCGCCTGGCGCACGTTGAGTTTGCCGGGAATAAAGAGCGTGTTGCCCTCGAAGGAGCAGCCGACGGAACGCTGGAACGAGACGGTCATGTCGGTGTCGGAAATGAACACGTTGTTCCGCACCGTGATGTTGCGGGTGATGTGGTTGTGGGTCGGCATCGGCACGCCGATCGCGACGTTGCGCTCGACGATGCAGTTTTTTGCGCCCTCGTCGAGATAGTAGGCGGAGGCCCCGAAGCCGGAACCGACCTGGACCACGTCGCGCACGACGTTGCCGCGGATGGTGCAGGTGTCCATGTTGCCGTAGATCGCCGCGCCGTCGTGCAGTTCGCGCATCACGCGGTAGATCAGGTTCTCTTCGTAGAGGGACTCCTTGCCGCCGCCGATGATGCCGGAGTAGGGGGCGTCGTGGATTTCGTTGCGGTAGATGTGCATCTTGCTGCCGCTCAGCATGGAGGCGGCCGCGCTCGGATAGTAGACGCCGAGGTGGTGGATGTGGTTCCGCGCGACCAGCGTGTCCGCCCCATTGATCGTCGCGCCGCAGGCGCCGGTGTGGCGCACCTGACAATCCGTGATTCGGCATCCGTTCAGCCGGCTCGCGTTGATGCCGACGCCGCCCACGTTGCAGATCTCAAGCTTCTCGAGCGCGCATGCGTTGGCATAGACCATCTGGACGGCGCCGTCGAAGGCGCCCGCGCCGAAGCTGGCGGATTTGAGCGGCGGCGTGGTGGCCTGCAGCGTCAGGCCGCGCAGCGTGATGGCCTCAACCGGCTTCTTGGCGTTGCCGAGGAGACCGATGATCCGTTCGGCGGTCGGCGCGATGATCTTGATTTTCGCCATGTCCTCGTCGGGCAGAGGCCAATAGACCAGTTTGCCGGCGGTGCGGTCGAGATACCATTGTCCCGGACGGGTCATGCCCTCGCGTGTGTTGTAGATCACGTATTTGCGGCGATTGCAGGCCCCCGGCGGCCAAGAGGGCTCGGACGTCAGGATGAGCGCGTGGCGCTGAAGGTCGTTGCTGGCCACGCCCACGAGCGATTCGGCCCACATGTGATACATGCGTACTTCGGCGTTGCGCACGTCGAGCGAGGCCGGGATGTCTTCCGGCTTATAGGGCATCGTGGTGAGTTCTTCGTGGGTGGGTTTGCGCTCCCAGAAGCCTGCCACGCAGGGCAGTAGCGGCTGGTTCCAGGTGCCGAGGTTGTCGAACGTGTTGGTGCCCGGATAAACGGCGCGCTCGCCCAAGCGGTGGTTGACGACCAGCGCCCGGAAATCCCAGGTGCCTTCTTTCACGCCTGCCAATTCCGCAGACCATAATTTTTCGTCTTCCCGCTTCCAGTTGGTGATCTGCTTTCCGCCGTAGAGCGTGACAATGCCGTTGGTGGTCGCAGCTTCGATCGTGAGGCCGTTGTCCTGCGCGTCCAGCGCGAGCGGTTTGGCCATGTAATAATCCCCCGGCAGGGCCCTGATCGTGTGCGGCCCCTGTCCGGCTTTGCGCGCCGCGTCGCGCGCGGCCTCAAACGTGGCCAGCGGCTGCGCCTGTGTACCCGGATTCGCGTCGCTGCCCTGCGGCGCGACATGGAAGGTGGCGGCCGCTCCCCCGGCTGGCGCGATGGCCACAGACAGGCCGGCGCAAAACACGGCCAGCGACGACTTCAACGACAGATGCATGCTTCCCCCTTTTTTGTGCTCCGCGCGCCCCTCGCGCCTCGACGTCCTTGTCCGGCCATAAGGACCCCCCAGAAAAAACGGTCGGGTTCGCGGCCGCGTACGGCCTCACTTATCAGGAGGCAGTATAGCATCCACTTTCGGTTCATGTAAATCCACCTTGACCGATCACTTCAAGTTGGGGTCAGGATTACGAATAGGAGCACGATTGGATTACACGAACAGAGGTGTTAGGAACACGATAGAAGATTCAGCGAAGACTCGGCTTGTACGTGCTGTCGGCAAGGTGTTTAATTTGCCACATGAAATTCAAGGTGCTTATGCTGGCGGGGCTGTCGGCCTGCTGTTCGTTTTCCGTGTTCGGCGCGAACGCCTGGATGCAGAACGCGCGGAAAAGCCCGGCGTGGTTCACGAAGGGCGTGATGTATCAGATCCAGCCGCGGGCGTTCACTCCGGAGGGGACCCTGAAGGCGGCGGAGCGGAGGCTGCCCTACCTGAAGGACCTCGGCGTGACGATCGCGTACCTCGTGCCGGTGATGAAGATGGACGCCGACATGGACAAGGGGTTCTGGAGCCCTCGGCAGATCCGGAGCGGCTTCGGGAATCCGAAGAACCAGTACCGCATCGCCGACTACTTCCACGTGGACGAGGAATACGGCACGGACCAGGACCTGAAGGACTTCTGCGCCGCCGCGCACGCGCTCGGCATGCAGGTCGTCTTCGACCTCGTCTACCTGCACTGCGGACCGACCGCGCCGTTCCTGAAGGAGCACCCCGAGTTCACGTGGTGGAACGCGGACGGCACGGTCAAGAAGGGACCGTGGCGCTTCCCGAAGCTCAACTTCGCCGTGCCGGCGCTGCGCGAGTACTTCATCGGCAACATCCGGTACCTCCTGAAGGAATACGGCGCGGACGGTTTCCGCTGCGACGTGGGGGACGGCATCCCGCTCGATTTCTGGTGCGACGCGCATGACGCGATGGACGCGGCGACGAAGGCGCACGCGGTGCTGCTGTGCGAGGGCTTCACGGTCTGCGACCAGTACAAGGGGTTCGACGCCGACTACGGCTGGTTTCCGGGCCTGAACGCGAAGGGCGTGCGCAATTCGTGGACCGACCGTGAGAAGCAGTGCCCGGCGGGCTCGAAGTTCGTGAACCACTACGAGAACCACGATATCGCAACGGATTGCCGTCCGCGCCGGGAGCAGCAGTGGGGACACGCCGCAGTCGACCAGGTGCTCGTGTGGATGTTCACGCTGGACGGCGTGCCGATGCTCTTCTGCGGCAACGAGATGGCCGACGCGGACGAGCGGCATTCGATGTTTGGGAAGACGCCGATGGACTGGTCGCAGCTCGACCGCGAGCCGGGCCGTTCGCGCCATGCGTTCGTGAAGCGCCTCGCCGCGCTCCGCAGGGAGCATCCGGCGTTGACCGCCCAGAACGGAAAAGACGGGCTCGTCTGGCTCGACACGACCGCGCCAGACCGTGTGGCCGCGTTCGCGCGCCGAGGGGGCGGAGAGACGGTCCTCGTGGTGCAGAACTGGTCCGACAAGGAGTCCGCGTGTGCGATCTCGTTCAAGGCGCCCGTGGATTCTTTGCCGTCCTATCTCGCGGCCGAGAAGGTCGATCGCGACGTGAAGGGCGCGGTCGCGACGGAGCCGCTTTTTGCGCAGGGCGCGCGCTTCGCCGCGCCGGACCGTATCGACCTCGCCCCCTGGGGCTTCTGGATCGGCACGGTCAAGTGAAACGGAAATCCCCTGAATGTGGCAGATGGCCGTGAAGACAGACCCTGTGGGCCACGGGAGGAAAGAAGATTACGATTACGAGTAAGATTAAGACAACAGGAATCCACGCATAATCGTCATCTTGCTCTTCATCTTACTCGGATTTACCTGTCCCTCCTCCGCAAGTCAAAGAGGGGCAAATTTAGATGCGTCGGCTATCCGCACTCGCAACGGGAAAAAAGCGGAACGGACCGTGACGCTTCAGTAGACCCAGAGGGCCATTTCCTTGATTTCGCCCCGGCCGCCGGCAAGGAGTTCGATGCGGTTGGAGGTTCCCGTGACAAGCCACGGCGTGATGTTGAGGAAAACCGTATCGCCGAGGGCGTGATGGTGGCGGCGCACGTAGCGGCCGTTGACGAGACACCCGGTGATGCCGTGGCTGGTTTCCAGCCGCAGATAAACCTGTTTTCCGCTGAGGTCTGCCGGGAGTTCGAGCGTCCGGGACAGCAGGTTGGCGTTGAATGCGCCGGGCAGTTTCACGGGAGTCCCTGCACGCAGATAATCGTTCGAGGGGGTCCAGTCGCCCGCGAGGTCGAACACACGCCCGGGGCGACGCGTGAACGAAAGCCACGTGTTGCCGCGTATGCCGCACACCTGCCCTTCGCCCCGGATTTCCACGGCCAGCGTATGCGTTGATCCGGCTTCAAATCCCGCAGGCAAGATCAGGCCGTCCCGGCCGTCGCCCTGCGTCACCTCGCGGCCATCGAGCCAATAGCGCGTCTTGCCGGAGGCGGTCCAGGAGAACCACGCTTTGAGCCAGAGCTCGACGTTGCCTTGGCGCCAGGCCTTCGGGACCTGAAACGTCCTGCGGAACAGCACGCGGCGCGAGGGCAGCTCTTCCGGCACGGCCCAGCAGTCGAGCCGCCGCATCGGCCATGCGGCGTCGTCGAGACCGGGGGCCGCAAGCGGCGCGGGATCGTCTGTGCCTTGCTCGTCCAAGACCCTGTAGCGCCAGCCGCCGGTGAGATCCACGGTGTCCTGTTCGCCCGTTTCGGCGGAGGCGGCATGGGCGCTTGCGGCAGGCGCCTTCGCCTGCGCCACTTCTTCGGTTCCGCGCCACCAGTTGCGCTGAAGCGCGAACCACTCGGACGGAACGGACGCGATCCGGCCCTTCGGCGTCATGAAGATCCGGGTTTCCAGCGGCTCCAACCGGAGGCCGCGTACGGCGGGCTGACCGTCGGCGCCGGTCGTCAGCGGCGCGTCGGCATCCGCGCCGACCTCGCGGCAGAAGGCGGGCGTGAGTCCGTCGCGGAAAACAAGGCTCGTCTCGACGGCCCGGTCGGCTTCCCCGTTCCAGAGCGTCCAGATGTCGAACAGGCCGTTGTTGCTGACAGCGTGGCGGAACTTCACGCCTGTCGCGACCGCCGGGACGCGTTTCATGCCGGCCCACACGAAAAGTTGCCGGAAGAGCTTCTGCGTGCGGTCCGGCCAGCCGTGCCAGAGCGGCGTGCGGCAGAACTTGAGCCCCATGTGGATCACGTAGCCCTTGCCGAGGGGCCGCAGCCCGATAGCGGTTGAACCGTCCTCCCAGCGCGCGAGGTCCTGACAATCCGCCGCCCGCGCTTGGAGCTTCAATCCGTTGGCCTTCACGTTTTTGAGATCCCAGTCGTCGGCCCTGAAGACCGTCTGGCTTGGCGCGAAGGAGAAGTTCCACCAGTCGGCGATCTCATAGGGTTCGTTTGCCGTCCATCGGTTGCGGCTGATGCCGGTGACGTCGTATCCGGAAAGGCGCGAAATCGGCCAGGCGTCTTTCTTTTCCGGCGTGTGGCGTCCTGTCTGGACGAAGGCCACGAAGATGCCGCCTTTGCGCACCCACGCTTCGATTTCGCCGATGAGCTTGCTGTCCATCACCGAAGTGTTGGCGCCGACGATGATGCGATAGGGGTCGGCCTTGCCGTCGGCAAAGTCGAGATCGGTCACGCCGTCGAAGTCGTATTCGCCCGTGAACTGGGCGTTGAGCGGCCAAGCGAAATACCCGGACGGGAGGTTCGTGTCAGGATCCTGACCCCACGGAAAACCGGTGAGGTTGTCGATGCGGTCGCTGAAGAGCATGGCGATCTGGGCCTTGGGCGGATGCGTCTTGCCCACCGTGTCGAGCAGCGGCCTGATCTTCTCGAAGTGGGCGCGGATGTCGTCCTGCCAGTAGATGCTGCCGACGTGGATGAAGTAGTGGATCGCTTGAACGCCCTCGGTGAAGTAGTAGCCCATCATGCGCTTGAAGCCCGTCAGATTCTCGGCGGGACCGCCCGGCTCCAGCGAGAAGGGCAGGTCGGCGCCACGCATCAGCATCGGCAGGAACTCGTTCCAGAACGCGCCCATGTGGCCGGTGTTGTGGAAGTGCGCGCCGTATTGTTCGCAGAGCTTCTTGACGCCCGCGATGGTCGAGTCCGGTGCCATGCAGATGATCGAGCGGTCAGGGTCAACGCTGCGGATGGCCGCGATCCCGCGCCGCGCGGCCTCGACCCGCGTGGCTTGCCGCCAGTCGGCGAAGTCAACCCAGCGGGCCTTTTCGCCGTCCGGCAGGTCGGGGTACTGTCGCGGCGCCTGCCGCGAGAGGTAAACGCGATAGCCCAAGAAACCCTGCGGCACGCGGAGCGCGACCGTGTTGGTCCCCGCGCGCAGGGCGCCGGTGGCCTCGAACGCGCCCCAGTGCGGCGTGGCGTGACGCGTCAGGTCCTCGCCGATCACCGTTCCGTTCAGCGACGCGACAATCCGCTCCTTGAGGTGCGCCCCCGAATTGAGGTCCCACACGTAGAGCCATACCTTGTCGCCGCGCAGCCACGCGGCGGGCACGTCGAACGCCCGGCGGAAGACCGCCGGTTTCTTTTCGAGAAACATCATCGCGTCGTTGCCGGGGGCCTGGAGCCGTGGCCACGTTGCGTCGTCGAAGGCGGCCGCCGACCATTCCGCCGCCGTACCCGGCAACGGCTCGTAACCCAAGCGCCACAGGCCGGTCAGATCCAGCGCGTCCGTGCCGTAGCCGAGGAAGGTCGCGAGATCCGGCACGCGCACGTCGTCCCAGCGCTTCAGCTCGGACGTCCGTTCCCAGCGCCGCGCCACCTGCGCGATGCGGCCGTATTTCGCTTTCAGGAAAGCGCGGAAGCTGGTATCGGCCACCGGCCCGTATTCGAGGAAAAGGTCGAAGTCGCCGTGGCGCAGCTCGCCGTGCGGCTCAAGGTATTCCAGCGTGTTGGGCTTGTCGGCATAGCGTTCGGCGATGCGGCGGATCGAGGCGAGCTGCGCGTCTTTGGCCGCACCCGCGCACCACGAGACGCTGCGCATGCCCGCGCTTCCCGTGCTCGCCACGCCGTGATAGGAGCCGCAAAACTGCGGCATAAGCCCCATGCTCTCGTCCCGGCGGCCGTTGAGCAGCCACGTCGGTTCCACATTCATGGTGTTGATGACGACGGGGAGATCGCGACGCTCCGCCGCCCGCGCGGCCCAGTCCCACCAGAGGTCGTTGTCGAGCCCCACCGCGTTGTCGACGTTCGCGGTCTCCGCCCAGAACACGAAGCCGCGGTGGTTTTCCCGCTTCGCGAAATCGAACTCGCCCAGCACCGAATAATCGCTCCACTTCCGGCCCTTGGGCGTTTCCCAGGGGCGGTAGTAGAAGCGGAACCCGTACCGGTCCCAGGCGTCGAGGAACATCGGCACCTTGCGCTGCGCCGCCAACTCCGCATGGGCCAGGCTCTTTTTCAGCGGCGCAAGGCTCTCCTGCCAGTCCGCTTCGCCGGTGGCCGCGACGATGACAACGGCCCTGCCGCTGCGGAATGCGGACACCTGTCCCTGTCCCGGCACGACGGTGACCGGCACCGCCAGGCCACCGACCGTCCGCGTCTCGTCGCGGACGCCGCCCAAGACGTGCAGGTCGCTCACGAACTTGGCGTGGACGATCCCGGCCTTTTCCGCACTTTCGCAGCGGATCTCCAGACGGGAGAAGCGCTCGGCGGTTTCGGCGCGCGCCGAAACCTCGCCGTCGCCGCGGAGTTTTTGCGCGGGCCATTCTTGGACCGACAGCGGCGCGGCGGAAGCGGCGGCGCACAGGCCCGCCGCGGCAAAAAGAAGGTATGACTTGCTCATGGGCTTTTGCGTGCCGGATTACGGCGAAGGCAGACGTTCGAAAACGACGTTGTCCATGAAGAAACGGCCGGGTTTCTGTCCCGAGCCGACGAAGTAAACGCTGTCGCAGAGGAAGAACCACGGGCTGGCAAACGGCAGCGCGGCGAAGGTTTGCGGGGCGGCGTTTTGCGCGGTGACCGTGACCGTGTACGCGGGCTTGGCGGCGTCGAGCGAGAACTCGATCGAGAGGTGATGCCAAACGTCCGACGCCAGCGTGGTCAGCGTTTTGCCCGAGGCGCTGAGCGCGCCGGTCTCGCTCACGTGCAGGCTGGGGCCGGCGCCTTTGCCCTCGTTGCGCGCTTCAACGACGCAGTCAACGCCGCGGGGCATGTTCAGGTCGAACGTCAGCCGCGCCGAACCGGTGCGCATCGGCGAGATCGAGCGGTGCAGGAACGGGAAGAAGCTCGATCCCGCCGCATCGGTGAACTTCAATGCCTGCCGTCCCGCGGCGGCGGTCTCGCGCGTGACGGCGATTCTGGCGTCCCCGCGGCTTTCGGCCTTCCAGTGCTCCGCCGGCACGGCATCCGGTTTCATGTTTTCGAACGTGTCCGAGAACAGGACGCCCACGCGGGTATCGGCCGGATGGAAGGCCTCGGCCGACGTCGGCGTTTCGGGGGCGAGCGCGGCTTGCGGCACCGTGGCGGCGCCGTCGAGAATCAGCGCCGCATGCGTCTGCAGCGATTCGATCTGGGCGGTGAAGAGGCCGTCGCGATATTCCGTCGTCACGACGGTGCCGACGGGAACGGCGCGGACACCTTGGGGCGCGGCCGACAGGGGAAGCGTCACGCGAAGGGCCTTCAGCGGCGGATGCAGATCGGTGTAGTCCGAGGTGTCGACGTCCGACAGCGTGCCGTTCACGCGCGCGCTCAGGTCCATGATGTGCAGAACCGTCTGCCCCGGTTTGCGCCGCACGGAGCAGAGCACGGCCGCCTCGCGTCCGCCGCCTTCTACGCGATAGGAGGGGCCGCGTCCGGTCGCGCCGAACACGGCCGCCATCAGGCCGTCGTCGGGATAGCGCAGAACGCTGCTGGCCAGATAAACCACCGTGCCCTTGCCGACGGCGTGCGCACAGACCAGCGGACGGCCGTCGGCCGCGGACGCGATAACCTTGGCGGTTTCGGGTTGCACCTGCCAGACGTCGGCGAGCGCCCAGTTCCGCTTGCCGAGGGTCAGCCGCGCCGGCCGCTCCGCCGCGGGCGGCGTGCGCCGCAGGCCGAGCAGTGCGGCGACGGCCGCGGGCTCTTCGCCAAGTCCGCGGAGGGCGGCGCCGCTGAGCACCAACGTGCCGCCCTGCCCGACAAAGGTTTGGAGCCGTGCGAACGTTTCGGGCGACACGGTCCGGTGTTCCGGCACGACGACCGCCGCGTAACGGCCGAACGTTTCGCCGAAAGTCTGCTCGTTGACGATGTCGGTCAGATAGCTGTTTTCGGCCAGATTCCGCGCAACGCTGTGCACGCGGCTGCCGGTGCCGCTTTCGCCGTCGGCTTTCCACGCCGTTTCGCTGTCGAGCACCGCGATTTGCGAAAGCGATTCCGACGGGCCGAGGGCCGGTTCTCGGTCGCGGGCATATCGGGCGCAGAAGCGGGTCAGGTCGATGCCGCTGGGCGGCACCTGTTCGCCGTTGAAGCTCCAGAGGAACCAGACGCCGCCCGCGCCCAGGGTCAGTGCGCCTTCCTGAAGCGTGCGCTGGAGCGAGTAGCGGTACTTCGCCTCGGGAGAAGCCAGCGACCGCGATTCGGGCGTGCAGAAGCTCATGATGTCGAAGGGCTTCTTCTGCGCGCCCCAGCGCTGAAGCACGGAATGCACTTGACGGATGTTCCACACGTCGCCGCTCAGCGTGTCGGCGAAGTCGGGCGCGGGCTCGGGTGTCCACGCCCATGACCAGTTGCTGGTGTAGAGCGCCTTGGGGCTGGCCGCGTGGATCGCATCCGCCACGGCGCGGAGATAGGCGCGGTATCCGGCCTGATGCCAGGCGATCCAGCGTTTCCAGTCGGGGTCGTCGGCTTTGCGCGGCGCTTCCAGTCCCGTGTCGGCCTTCCATTCCGCAAGGCAATGCGGGCACCAGCAGGGGCGCGGCAGGATGTAGTCGCCGTCGAACCAGAAGCCCGCGGGATCGTAGAGGCGCACGATCTCGCGGATCTGCGGGATGAAGCGCTCGGCGAGGTAGCCGGTGCCGTCGCGGTGCGGCCGCTGGCAGACGATCGGCTCGCCGTTGATCTCGGGCTTGCCGTCCGCGCCGATCGCGGCCCATTGCGGATGGTCCTTGATGTCCAGCGGACGCCGGTCCACCGACATGTAGACGCAGAGCTTTTTGCCCTGCCGCTGCGTGAGCCGTTTGAATGCGGCGAGGGTGTCGTAGCCGTTCGCGGCGGGATTGTTGGTGCCGACCTGCGTCAGATAGGTCGCGTGGCCGTTGCTCTGGGCCGAGACTTGCAGCATCGTTGCGGGCACATCCGCGAACATGGACTCCAGATTTTCGGGTGGCACCTGTTTGGCGAGCAGTCCGGAATGATTGTCGAAGTGGATGTTCACCACCGAATCGCGGTACCAGGCGTCGGTCCGCAGCGACGCGGCGCGTTTAACGTGGGTTTCGGTGACACAGGCGGCCGACCCGAGAAGAAGCGTGCCGCATGCGGCGAGAGCGGTTGCAGACCTCATTGCCCAATTCCCCCTGATTGTCGAACCCGCCGGCCGGTAGACGGTGTTGCAGCGGCAACCGGTTGGCGGGGCTCAAAAAGTGCATCCTGCTTGAAGCGATATTTCACTTACTATGTATCCTTTTCTCTCAGCGTAGTCAATGTTTCGGATGTGATGACCGGGACGGGACAGCCCGGCGTTTCGATACGTATGGTAGGGCGGGTTCGCCGAGCCCGTCGCACCGGCATGTGCGCAACAGCCCCGCTGTCCCGCGCTTCGGCAGGTCCCGGCCGCCAGAAAGGATGGGGCCGCGATTGAAGCCCTCCTTTTGTTCTGATACCATGCGGGATATTCAATGAAAGGTATCGCCATGAGCACACTCACCCGCAGAAACACGCTTCGTCTGCTGGGCGCCGCGACCGCCGCGCTCGCGCCGCTGTCACACGCTCAGGTCCAAGACGCCGTACCCAAACGCCGCATCCGCCAATCCGTCACGCGCGGCACCTTCGGAAAAATGCCGGCCGACGAGTTTTGCCGCACCGTGAAAGGGCTCGGCTTCGTCGGGGTAGACCTCGTGGGCCGCGGCGACTGGCCCGCGCTCAAGGAACACGGCCTCGTCGCCACCATGGTGCCCGGCGCGGGCGGCATCAAGGACGGCATCAACAACGCCGCACGACGCGACGACTTCCTGAAGCAGTTCCGCGAGAACATCGCCGCCGCGGCCGAGTTCGGCTGGAAGCGCGTGATCACGCTCGCGGGCGACCGCGCGGGCCTCAGCGATGCGGACGGCATGGCCAACTGCGTGCCCGTGCTGAAGGAGGCGGTCAAAATCGCCGCCGACCACGACGTGACCATCTGCATGGAGCTGCTCAACAGCAAGGTCAACCACCCGGGCTACATGTGCGACCACACCGCTTGGGGCGTCGAGCTCTGCAAGCGCGTGGAATCGCCGCGCTTCAAACTGCTCTACGACATCTACCACATGCAGATCATGGAGGGCGACGTCATCCGCACGATCACCGACAACATCGCCTTCATCGGCCACTTCCACACGGCGGGCAATCCCGGCCGCCGCGACCTCGACGAGGAACAGGAGCTTTTCTATCCCGCCATCATGCGGACCATCGCCAAGCTGACGGAGGACGGCAAGTACGACGGCTACGTCGCGCACGAGTTCGGCCCCAAGCACGGCGTCGATTCGCTGCGCAGCGCCTTCCGGCTCTGCGACGTGTGACCGCGCCAGCCCTTTCCGCGTGTCGTGGCGTTCGGCCGATGGCGTCTCGCCTGACGGAGAAACGGAAACAAGAGAAGGAAATGAAAAGAAGAACGTTCCTGAAATTGTCTGCGGTGGGCGCGGGCGTGACGCTGTTCCGGGCGGAGACGCTCGCGGCGGCGCTCGGCGCGGGAAAGGGGAACCCCAAGACGCTCGTCTTGGGCGGAAGCGCGTTCGCCTGCGGCCTCGCGCTCGCGCATCCGGAAGAGGTGCTCGTTCTCGAGCGCGGCCTCCATCTCGTGCCGGAGTTCGCGCTCGCATACGACCCGATCGAGCCGGGGAAGCCGAAGACGGACCTCGGCCGAAGCCTCTGCGGCGAGCTTGAGGGCTGCGGCATCCTTGCCGGCGGCAAGCTGCATCATCCGCCGCTTGCGGACTATTTCACCGATCTGATGACGCGCCGCGGCTGCAACCTGCTTCTCAACGCCGAGACGACGGAGATCGAGCGCGTGCCGGACGGCTTCCGCGTGACCGTGTGCGCCACGGATGGCTTAAGCTCCTTCACGGCGGCAAAGGTGATCGACACGACACCGGAGGGCTGGCGTGGCGCCGGGCGGGACGCGGTCCGTGCGAAGGCGCTCACGGCGACGCTCCAGGGAAAGCTTCCGGACGGCGAAGCGGAACTCCGCGCGCCGGGCGCCGTCATACGCAAAGGCGTGTTTCCGGACGAATGGCTGCTCCGGGTGGATCTGCCGGCTTCGGCGGACTGGCACGAGGCGCGGCTCAAGCTTCATGCGGCGTGGGAGGCGCTGAAACCGCGCTGCCCGGGACTGAAACTTGCGGCGGAGGCCGGCGCGCTCGCCTGCACGTACGGTGGGGAACGGATCCGGCGCCCTGGCGCGGACGGGATCGCATGGGCGCCGGGCGCGCAATTCGGAGATCTGATGACCGCACTGGAGGAGGGGCTCGCATGGACCTTGGACTGATATTGAACGGCAAACACGTCCGGCGTGCG
Source organism: uncultured Lentisphaeraceae bacterium (assembly GCA_964579865.1). GTDB lineage: Bacteria > Verrucomicrobiota > Kiritimatiellia > RFP12 > UBA1067 > DAOPZC01. Next base: position 70,924 of record CAZOIS010000001.1, read on the forward strand.
GCCGAAGCGGTGTTCGCGGAGAAATACGACGTGGTCGTCGCCGGACTCGGCACGGCCGGCGAGGAGGCCGCGCTCGCCGCGGCGAAACTCGGGCTGAACGTCCTCGGCGTCGAAAAGCATAACGCGATGGGCGGACAGGCGACGATCGGCTGCGTGAATTTCGGCGGCAGCATCGTCGACCGGATGATCCGTTCGGAGCGCGAGGCGGCTGCGGCCGGACTCAAGCTCGCCTACGAAACGGTGCCGACGGGCGTCTGGCTCGACGGGAAGCGGATCGTCGGCCTCCGGCTCTCCCGCAACGGCGTCGTCCGCGACGTCGCCGCGCGGATCGTGATCGACGCGACGGGCAACGCCACGGTCGCGCGGATGGCCGGCTGCGGCATCCGGTCCGGGCGCGACTGGGACGGCGAGAAAGGGGGGTGCGCGCGCGCCGAACTCTGGACGACGCCGGAAGGCGGGGCGCGTCCGCTCTACGCCAATTACCGGCGCGACCTCTGCGGTAGCGCCGCCGATTACAGCGCGGTCGTCGCGTTCCTTGCCGGGACGCGGCGCAAGGTGTGGAACGCGTCGAAGCGCCGCATGCTCAAGCCCGCCCTGATCTTGGGCGCGCGCGAAGAGGACCGCGTGGCGACGCTGGCAACCGTCACGCTGCGCGACTGCCTCCAGGAGAAGGAATACGCGGATCCGATCTTCTACGCGTTCGGGCCGGAAGACCTCGTGCGCGTCGACCAGGACTACGCCTTCGAAAGCGAGGAGATCCAGAATTGGAAAGGGCTCTGCTCGATGCCCTGCTTCGGCTACACGTCCGTGCTGCCGTACGGGACGATCGTCGCGCGGGACGTGGAGGCGCTGCTGGTCCCCTCGAAGCATTTCGGCGTTTCGCACGACGCCGGCGGCGGCATCCGCATGCAGGGCGAAATGCGCAAAACAGGATACGCCGCCGCCTGCGCGGCGCTTCTCGCCGTCCGCCGGAACCTCGCGCTGAAGGACGTTCCGTATGCGGAGCTGCGTCCCCTGTTGGAAAAGGGCGGTCTGCTGACACGTCCGGCGAAACAATTCGTGACCACCGTGAATGGCGTGCCGACGGGACCCTTTACGCCCGAACAGGCCGTCGCCGCACTCAAACAGGATGTCGCTCTGCCCGGCGAATGGTGGAACTCCAAGGCGGACGGCGGCCCGCGCGAACAGGCCGCATACGCGTATTGGACCGCTTGGAAATGCGCGCTTTCGGGATCCGTCGCCGAGCGAAAGCGGTTCGGTGATCTGCTGAACGCCGAAATGGAACAGGGCGGCCGTTGGGCGGGCAATTTCGCCGTGGCCTTGGGTCTGCTCGGCGACGCGCGCGCCTGCGGCGTTCTCCGTTCGCTCGTTGCGACGCCGGGCGCGTCCCATCCGGCTGGCTCCGATCCCGTGGTCGCCCGTGCCTACCCGAACCGCATCAAGGCGGTCTGTCTGCTCGGCCGTTTCGGCGACCAGGCCTCGCTGCCGCTTCTCCGGGACATCGTGCTCGACGGTGCCGTCGCGTTCACCAAGGACCTCCTCGGGAGCGGGCTTTACCGTACGTCGGACCGTTACCGCTTTGAGGTGCTCTCGTATGCGCTGATGTCGCTCCGGACGCTCCTAAAGCGCTGGCCTGACCCCCGCGTCCGCGACGAACTTCTCGCCTGGAGCCGGAAGCCGCTCGCGCTCCTCTCCGAACGAGACAACTCCGATCTCGCATCCCTGCTGAAGAACATCATCCGGTAAGCCGTGCGTTCGGTTGCGCTTCCGGTTCAGTTGTCGCGGCGGAGTTTGACGGCGAGGTCCTTTTCGATGACGGGTAGCGCGACGCGCGCATCGCCGGAGGAGGGAACCTTGAGGCGGAAAGTCTGGATCGGCTTGCCGCCCCAGGTGTCCCACAGTTCCACATCCCACTTGCCCTTCGCGAGCCCAGGCAGCACAAGCACGGAGGGCGGCGCGGCCGGGATCTGCTCCTTCAGCGCGCAGACGCGTCGCCAACTCCGACCTTCGACGCGGACCCAGGCGATGGCCGTGCTTTTGCCGGTGATGGCCCACGCGACCAGCGGCGGACGCAGGCTTTCGACCGCTTTCTCGAACCGGAAGCTGCTGTAGAACCAGTCCTTGCCGGTGTTCTCGACGCGCGCGGTGTGGCGGCCCGCCGGAATCTCGGCCGCGTAGACGCGGTTGTATTGGTTGAGCGTGGCGTGCTTGTCCGGCGGGTTGGTGTTGGGGAAGTCCTGTGCGAGCACGGCCTGGCCGTCGACCTCGAGGCGCAGCGCGGCGCCGCCCCAGCCGGAGACGCCGCCGACCTCGACCAGCAGCCGCGTGGGCCAGGGCAGATCGGTCTCGAAGGTCACCGGATTGTGCTTGTCGCGGTGGCCGCCGAGGCCGTGCTGGATGCCCGCCAGCGGAAGTTCGCCGGCGGCACCGTCGCGCGTGATCCGCACCGTGTGCGGCCGGTTGAAGTCGTTCCGCTCCCACGAGATCGAGCCGATTTCCAGCTCAAGGTCCTTGCGCGGCAAGGGAACGGGTGGCGTTTGCCATTCCAGCTGCGGCGCGGCCGGTCGGAAGGATTCGGCGGGCCAGTCGATGCCGACCGTGAACTTCACCGCCGCGCCGAACAGGCCGTACAGGTTCGAGGTGTGGATCAGCTCCCAGTACCA
>CAZOIS010000002.1:0-70012 GCA_964579865.1 uncultured Lentisphaeraceae bacterium
ACCAGCACGGAAGCCAACAGCATCCCGTGCTTGGCGAGAAACCGCCGAGCGTTCACCGCGATCCCGTATGTGACCGCCCCCGCGGGCGGTGCCGCCAGGCTCCAGGCCGCCGCCTTCTGTCCGCTGCGCAGATAGGCCAGCACGCCCTGCTCATAGACCGGTGCCTTCGCGACCTCGGGATTGCCGTAAACGAGCCGATAGCGTTCCCCTTTTTCCGCGATGAACAGCACGCTGTAAGCCTGCCGCAGGCAGGTGACGCTTTCTTGGCCGAATGTCAGCGGCGGATTGTCGTCGTTGCTTACCTGAACGCGCAGCTGCTCCGCACGCGTCTCGGGAAAGCCGAGCTCGAGGCGTTCGGACCGTTTCATGCCGGGCAACCGCGACCGCGCGAGATGTCCGCCCCCGACGGTGCGCCACCCGCCCGGCGCAGGGCACGCGACCTCCGCCTTCCGTTCGAAATTCTGCTGCTCGGGATTGAGCGCGAGCCCCGTCAGCGGCCAGCGGCCCGCCGGAAACGTCAGGACGGTCTCCTTCTGGTCTTGATCTTCTGTCACCGTCAGCGACGGCGCCACCACCCGCTCCACCCGCGGCTTGTCCGCGACCGCGATGCGCTCGGTGTCGCGGAAGCGGACCGCGTCGATACGGAACGGGCGGCGCTCGACACGGTAGCGCTTGAACACGCGTTGCGTCGTTCCTCCGCCGTCGCGCTCTTCCGTCAGCGCCGTGTAGGACGAGAACGCCTTGTCGTCCGCCTGCCCGATCAGGAGCCTGAACATCCGGTTGGTCAGCCACGGCAGATCGACCGTTTCTTTCTTCACGTCCGCGTAGCGGCTGTAGTCGAACAGCGGCTCGGACGATTTGACCGGCCGCCACGTGTCGTCCGGCCCCGGCACAAAAACCGTCACCGTCTGCTCGTAGTTGCGCAGCGGGGTGTGGACCGTGACTTGCGTGAGCGACACCGCGTTGGTGCGTTCGATCTCGCACACCACCGCCAGCCCGCCGTCCGGGAGCTGCTCAAGGCTTTTGATCTTGGCCTCGCGCGGCACATACCGCTCCTCGAAAAGATAATCGCGCTCCGCCTGGATCACGCGCGGCACCTCGCGCTCCGCGCCGTCGACCACGCGCACATCGTTCCATTCCGGCAGGCTGTTGGCGAACACATGGTCATCGAACGGGACCGCCGCAACGGTCGGCGTCTCGGCTTGGCCGAGAATTTCGCGCGACACCCGCCACTCGCCCGCGCTGACGGTCGCTGCGGCCATTAGAACGATGGCGCACCGTTTTCTTGGCTTCATGGTTTTCAGTCTTTCTTCTCCTGTTCTCCGGCCTCGGGCTCAAGCAAGCTCCGGTACTTCAGATACACGAACGAACCCAGCACCAGCAGCACGCCGACCGAGATGAAGGCAATGATGCGGTAGAGCGTTCCGAGGCCGTCGAGATCCGAGGCCAGCAGCTTGGCCACCGCCAGCGCGAAGAGCCCCAGCCCGCACCAGCGCAGCCACTTGCCGCGCGCGCGGATTCCGGCGAAGAGCAGCGCGAACGCGAAGAGCGTCCAGACCAGCGTCACCGCACCCTCGCGGAACCCCGGCGCATAGACGCGGGCGATCACGCCGGACTCGAGCGTGAGATACAGCCACACCTGAACAAGCACCAGGCCCAACACTTTCGCGGCCCGCCGATGCTCCCGCGCGATCCGCCACGCCGCCGTCAGCGTCACAGGCAACACGCCGTACGTGAGCAGCCGCAAGCCCGCCGCCTTCCAGAAGGCCGCCCCGCTCAGCGTCCACGGATGCAGCCGCTCGTACATCCGCTCCAGGTCCATCGCCATGCCATGCACACACGCCAGCGCGAACAGCACAACGGCCGCTTTGCCCAAAAAAATCTGGCCGGTCCGGTGCGAAAGCCAGAGCATCGCCAGCGCCTGCAGGCACCACGCCGCCGTCAGCCACTCGCCCGTCAGCATCAGCATCGGGCTCATCGCGAGGAACACCGCCGCCAGCCCGACGAAAAGGCTCATCACCGCCTTATCCATCAAATCGCGCTTCAGGCACGCGTAGACCAGCGCCACATAGACGGCCGAGACCGCGAGCGAAACCAGACCCGTCCCTTCTTTCCCGAACACGGGCTTGAAGAGCAGAAACGCCCACGCCCAATAGATGCCGGCGTTCAAGAAGATGGCCGCCCATTCGAACACGCCGGTCTTGATCCGTTTCCTGAGGTGGATCACGATCACCGAAAAGAGATAAAGCAGGTGCACCGCCGAAAGAAAAACCAGGTCCTTCAGCAGTTCCGCGGCAAGATGGTGCCGGCCGCAATACAGGAAAGCCAGACCGTAAGAGGCGAGCATGCCGAGCACGTTCAGCAGCGGCCAGCGCCGCGCCAGCGAAATGCCGAGCACGCCGGCCCCCAACAGCAGCACGTACGCGTAAAAGAAATACGCGTTGCCGCCCGCACTGCCGATCATGACCGGCGTCGCATATCCGCCGACCACGCCCAACAGCGCGATCAGAAGGGATTGGTAGTAAACCGACAAGACGCCCGCCGCCGCGGTCACGCAGACCATCATCGCGAACGCGGCGCCGTTCGGCATCAGGTGATACATGCCCGACGATGCATAAAACGCGAAATAGAGCGTCACGAAGCCCGCCCCCGCCAGGCCCTGCCCCAGCAGATGGTATTTTTTGAAGAGCAGCCGCACCCCCAAGACGATCAGGCCGATGCCGGCCGCCAGGCTCAGCGCCACGCGCCCGAGCGGCCCCATCAGACCCTTTTCGATCGAATACTTCAGGAAGAACGCGACGCCCGCCAGCACCACCACGATGCCGACGCGCAGCAGCCAGTTGGTCGCCGCCGCGTATTCCCACGATTCGCCCGGCTTGCGGAATTCCTCGCCGATGATGAGCCAGTTCCACGCCCTGGCCACCGCCCGTTCGAATGCCGTCGGTTCCACCGGTTTCGGCGGCAAGGGCGGCGCGGACGCTAAGGAAGGAGGCCTGTCGTCAGGACGCGGCGCAGACGGTTCAATCGGCGTCACCGGCTCACTCGTCGCCCCTTCCTTTTTTTGCGCCGGGACGTCTGGGGCGGGGAGAGCCTGCACCGTCGGCTTCGGCGTCTCGGGTTTTCTCGCCAGCATCCGTTCCAGATTCAGCAGGCGCCGCTGCAGGTCCTCCACGCCGCGGCAGACGCCGGAGAGACGGACAAGAAGAAGGACCGGGATGATCAAGACGATTCCGATCACGCCCAACGCGACTAAAATACCAAGCAACTCATGCATGTCGTCCTCCGTTGAAGCGTTATTTTCTAAACAGTCGCCCGACTCCTTCGGCGTTCACCCGATACACGATGGTATTTTCACTGTTCATATTAAAATACAGACATCGCATCTGCATGACAATGCCTTATTTCTGCCTGATAAGGGGAAGACCGAATATTCCTCCGATACAGAAAAATGGGGGCAGACAGCATTTCTCAGCTTCATTATAATAAGAGCTTTGCGAGGTTTTTTATCATGAACAAAAAAGCGCTTCTTTTCATTGTCCCCGTTTGTCTCGCGGTTCTCACGGTGGTTGTCTGGAAAACGTTCCTCCGCTCGGCATCCCCCGCCGGAGCCGCCAGCGGCGATGTCGGGAAAGACCTGCAGGCCCGCGTGGCCGCCCTCCCGAAGCCCGCGCTGACGAATCTGCCCCGGCTGGCGCCCGCCGCCACACGCGTCGGCGCCAGCGCCTCGCCTGCGGCGAAGCCAGCACCCCTTTCCGAAGAGATGCTGGCGCCGTTGCGGCGCGCGTTTGTGCCGGTGCGCTTCACGGAAGATCCCAAATTCCCGCGCGGGCGCCAGACCTTGCTTTCGAACCGCCTGCTCGTCAGCCCCGAGAAGCGCACGTTCCCGCAAACCGCCTCCGGCGTGCAGTCCCCCACCGCGCGCAACACCACCCCCTTCATCGTCCAGTTCAACACCGCCGTCACCGACGCGTCGCGCACGCTGCTGGCAGACGCCGGGGCGATCATCCGCGGCTTCTTCCCCAACAATGCCCTCCTTGCGGAGCTCACGCCGTCCGCCCTCGCTTCGCTGAACCGCCTGTCGTCGGTGCAGGCCGCCGCGGAGTACCTGCCGGACGACAAGCTCCAGCCCTTCCTCGCCTCGCTCGTCGCCTCGCAGCCTCCTGAAACCCGCGTCCGCATGACCCTTCAGACCCTCGCCCCGGAAGACGCCAAGCCCGTGTCCGCCGCCGTCGGCGCCGCAGGCGGCGAGGTCGAGGGGGTCAACGCCGGCACGCGCTGGGGCACCGTCCAGGCGGTGATGCCGCTCAGCGCCGTCAAAACGCTCGTTTCCCGCGGCGATGTGCAGTGGATCGAGGAGCGGCCGCTCGTCCAGAAGCGCAACGACAGCGCCGGCCGCCCGTCCCACCTGAACACCACCAACGCCTGGGCCACCTGGGGGCTCACCGGCAAGGGCCAGGTTGTCGGACACGCCGACACCGGTCTGGACACCGGCGTCCTGGCCACGATGCATCCCGATTTCCAAGGCCGCATCCGCGCCCTCATCGCCCGCGGACGCGCCGGCGACGCCTCCGACCCTCACGGACACGGCACGCACACGGCCGGCTCGATCTTGGGCAGCGGCGCGGCGAGCAGCGGCCAGTACCGCGGCATGGCCTACGAGGCGGAGCTCGTCCACCAGTCGGTGGGCGACGCCTACGGCAACCTGGTGGGACTCGGCAGCGATCTTTACTCGCTGTTCGTCGAAAGCTACAGCAACGGGGCCTGCATCCACTCCGACAGCTGGGGCTCCTCCACCTATGGCACCTATGACAACGACTGCCGCTCGGCCGATCTCTTCGCCTGGGACCATCCGGACCACCTGGCGGTCTTCGCCGCCGGCAACGACGGGCGCGACAGCGACCTGAACGGCGTGGTGGATACGGGTGCGGTCGGTTCCCCCGCCACCGCGAAGAACGTGCTGTGCGTCGGCGCGACGGAGAACGACCGCGCCCCCGGCACCGGCGGATATTCATCGAAACTCTGGTACGCGTTTCGCGACAACTTCTCCCCTTACACAAGGTGGTACCCTGTTGCGCCCCTCAGCAACGACTACGTGTCTTACAGCGCCACCCTTTCCCCCTACCGTCAGGGCATGGCCGCTTTCTCCAGCCGCGGCCCCACCGAAGACAACCGCATCAAGCCCGACGTGGTGGCCCCCGGCACCGACGTGATATCCACCCAATCTTCCGTCGGCGATGCCGTCTGGGCCAGCCTCTCCTCGAACAGCCGCTACTGCTTCGGCGGCGGCACCAGCATGGCGACGCCTCTGACCGCCGGCACCGCCGCCCTGCTGCGGCAGTACGCCATCGAACGCGGCGGCGTGACCAATCCCACCGCCGCCCTGCTGAAAGCCATGCTGGTGGGCGGCGCCCGCTCCCTCGCCCCCGGCCAGTACGGCACAAACGCCACGCAGGAAATCCCGTCCGCGTCGCCCAACAATGTCGAGGGCTGGGGCCAGCCCGACATCGCCGCGACCGTCCATCCTTCCGGAAGCATGGTGCGGCTTTTCGACCGCATCGGCCCCGCCGCGGGGATGACCAATACCATCGACGTCACCGTGACAACCGGCAACACGCCCCTCGACATCGCCCTGTGCTGGATCGACTATCCCGCCACGGCGGGCGCGGGCGTCACCTGCGTGAACGATCTCGACCTGCTCGTGATCGCGCCCGACGGCACGCCGCTCTACCCGAACGGAGGCCTTTCCCGCGATGCCGCGAACACGGTTGAGACCGTCCGCCTGACGTCCGCCCAAGCCGGCCTCTACCGCGTCTGCGTCATCGGCGCGGCGGTGCCTTACTCCGGCGGCGCCGCCGCCCTGTATGTGCGCGGCGCCGTCGACGCTTCGCCCGTCATTGTCCACGCCCCGCTGGCGGCCCAGATCGCCGGGTTCACCCCTTACCCGGTCTCTTTCCAGGTGCAATCGCTCGCGCCGTTCACCCAGGGCGAAGCCCGTCTGTTCTGGACCACGGGAACCTCGTCCGCCCCCACCGGCACATGGCAGAGCGCGGCGGCCGCCTGGATCACCAACGCCACCTATCAGACCGAAATCCCCAACCAGATCCCCGCCACCCATGTGTATTATTACCTGCAAATCGACGACGGCGCGCAAAGCGTCCGCCTGCCCCAAGCCGCGCCAGACGACGTCTTTTCATTCTACGTCGACGTGGCCGTGGCGCTGGTGATCGAAGGAACGCCCGCCCGCTTCGGCACCGTCACGCCCCCTTACGGCACCAACACCCAGATCACGGGCGTCCCCTTCGGCGTCTCCGCCCCGTCGGTCGTGCCCATCAGTACCGGCCTCCGCCGCGTCTGCGCGGGCTGGAACGGCTCCGGCGACGTGCCGACGCAGGGCACGACCAACGACGCCACCCTCGTCATCAGCCAGCCCAGCACGCTCACGTGGGTCTGGAACGCCGAATGCGCCCTGACCAGCCGTTACCGTCTCGCCAACACCGGGCAGCTCTTCGGCGAATCCGTCTCGTGGCATCCGCAGAACCTTCCCGCGTCCACGGAGACCGCGCTGGAACTCGGGTTCGTGGGTTCGACCCCTTACGCGTTCTGCGGCTGGTACATCGATGGCGCGCGCTGGCCCGACGCCACCTCGCCGGCACCCAACCCCGCAACGGGCATCCCCATGCCCTCCCCCCGTTTGGCCCAGGGCGATTACCTGCCCTTCTGGCAAGATACGGACGGAAACACCTTAAGTGATTGGTGGGAAACACGTTACTTCGGTTCTTCCACGAACGATAGCGTCCAGGCGAGCGATGATCCCGACAACGACAACTGGACCAATCTCGCCGAATTCCTCGATAATACCGATCCCAAGAACGCGGACAGCGTCCCCACTCCGCCCGCGATCGCCGTCTCTCCGCTCGCCGCCTTCCAGGCCGCCCGTTGCCCGTGGATCGTCACCGCCACCGTCACCGACAACATGACCGTCGAGCAGGTTTTCTTGGTCTGGCGCGAAAACGGCGATACGGCGTGGCAGAACACCGCGATGACCTGGGTCGAAGGCGACACGTACCAGGCGGAACTCGATCCGCCCACCCACGGCGCGAAACGGGTGGACTACTACGTCGCGGCCTATGACCTGATCGGTTACTATTTCCCAGACTACGGTTCCGTCAGCCCGACCTACAGCGTCATCGGCGACTATGCGACCCCGTGGATGCACGTGACGCCGCAAACGTTCGACGCCTTTGAACTGACCGTCGAGACCACCAATATCGCGCTGACCGTCGCCAATCTCGCCGGGCCGGACCTCGTCTGGACCGCCCGCGTCGCCGCGGCATCCGCGCCTTTCGCGGCCACCAACGCGGCCTGGTCCCACGGCGGCCTGAATGACGCCTGGTGCGTGACGACGAACCGCACCTGGAACGGCGACGCGGTCTGGTATTGCGGCAGCGCGGCTTCGCGCACCTATCCCGACGGCTGCCACGCCCGGCTCGACACGCCGCCCTTCACCGTCGGCGCAGGCGGCGGACTGCTCTTCCGGCAGTGGATCAAAACCGAATACGACGCCGGCACGCATTACTGGGACGGCGCCGTGATCCGCGTCTCCAGCGACGGCGGCGCGACGTTCACGCTGATCGAGCCGACCCACGGGTACCCCGCCCTGATCACCGATAACCCCGACTCGCCTTTCGCGGCCGACCAGCCCTGCCTCGCGGGTGACGGCGGGGGCTGGGAAACCCTCCTGCTCGACCTCGCCGGCTATGCCGGACAAAACGTGATCGTGCGCTTCGAATTCGGCTCCGACCTGTACATCTCCGACGAGGGTTGGTACGTCGCCAACGTCACGCCGTTTTCCTACGACGCTCCGCTGCCCGCCTGGCTGATCGCCCAAGGCCCTTGGGGCGGAACCCTGCCCGACACCTGGACCGCCCCCGTCGGCGCGGTGATTGATCCTTCAGCCCTCGCTTTCGACGAGGAAGCCGTGGCCTGCATCCGGTTCGACAGCAACGACAGCTCGGCCAGCACCGTGATCCCGCTCACCGTGCGCCGCGGTCACCGCCTCTTTATCACCGCCAACGGCCCGGGAAGCGCGTCCGCAGACCGGACCTTCCTCTTCCGGAATTTGCGCGCCACCGTGACGATGCAAGCCGAACAAGGCACCTACCTGTACTGCGTCACCGTCAACGGCGTCCCCCAACCCGGCATCTACGACTATACGACTACCCGCAAAACGCTGGTTTTCAACAACCTGTCCGCGGATCAGCACGTGGCGGCCTGGTTTGCATCGCGCGTGTGGCAGTTGACCGTAGCCTCGCTCTATAGCGCCTCGACGCCGGCAGTCGGAACCTACTCGTTCACCAACAAGACGGCGATCAGCGCCTCGGTGATCTCACCGGTTCCGATCGGAAGAAGCATCCGCCGCGAATGCCGGGGCTGGACGCTCACCGGACACGCCCCCTCGTCCGGTTCGACCGCGCAGCTCACGTTCGCGCTCACGAACGACGCCACGCTCACCTGGAACTGGGGGGTCAGTCATCTCCTGACGGCCCGCGCCGATTCAAACGGAACCGTAGCGCCCACGGGCGGATGGTATAGCGCCGGCGAGGCCGTTGTCGTAACCGCTTATCCTTCATTGTATTATCACCTTAACTCGTGGATCGGAGACATCCTTTTCGCCGGATTCGACGGCGACCGGATCACGCTTGTAATGGATGAGCCCCGAACCGTCACGGCAACGTTCGCCCCCAACCTGACCGCCACGCGCGGCGTGCCCGAATATTGGCTCGCCGCCCACGGCTGGACCGGTGATTTTGAAAGCGCCGCGGAAAACGATACCGACCACGACGGCATGGCGGCGTGGGCCGAATGGCGCGCCGACACCGATCCGACCAATGGCCGGTCCCTGCTCGCGATCTCTTCGCTGCGGCAGACGCCCACCAACGGGGTTTCGCTCGCCTGGGTCGGCGGTGTCTTGCGGACCCAGCAAGTGCAGCGCGCGGACTCGCCTGCTGGCCCCTGGATCTCCGTCCTCACGAACCTGCCCCCCACCCCGGTCAGCAACGCCATCGCCCTTCCCGCGAACGGCTCGACGGGGTTCTACCGCGTCCACATCGAGTGAGACCCGGCCGGCGCTTGCCCCCGGGACTCCGGGACTCTTCGATAAGCGCGCCGCGCATGGGGTGAGCAGCGCGGCGGCGCCCATGCCCCGGAGGGATGGGCATTCGAACCCGACGTCCGAACCACCGGCGCCGCGCCCCACGCAGCCGGCATCCGTCCTGACCCGTGCCGCAAGCACGCCCCGTCCCTCTACACCAAAATCGCCTGCCCGCGACCCATTATTCGTCGCATAACTTTCATCATTTAATAATGGCAGGGGCCTTTTCATTGTGTCGAGAGAATCAGACATGTGAGAGACCTCACTCGGGGCTCCGCGCACACGCTCTGTTTGCGGATCAAACCAAATTAGAGTCTAGCTGGCTGCGCTTAACGGGGATTGCTAAGATTTGCATTTGTGAGCTCAGATCAGACCGGTAAATGACCGGATTCACCACGCGCCTTACAGATGCCCGCGTTTGATGATCAGCGAGAGCACCGCAATGTCCGCAGGATTCACGCCCGGAATCCGCGCGGCCTGTCCAAGACTTTCCGGCATGACGCGCAACAGTTTTTCGCGGCTCTCGAATCGCAGTGAAGAAATTCGACGGTAATCCATCCATGCGGGAATAAGGACCGACTCCTCCCCCTTCGCGCGCTGCGCGGCCTTCTCCTCCTGCGCGATATATCCCTGATATTTGACGCGGATTTCGATCTGTTGGAGCACCTCCGCCGGGAGATCCATCCGCTTATTCGGCAGATCGTCATAGCGCCCTTCCGGCCGCGCCAACCGGGTGATCAACGGCACGCCGTTCTCGCGCGTCTGCGCGAGCCGGTCCAGCTCGCCGGCGATGAGCCGCTCATGCGTTCGCGTTTGATCCCGGCACCGCTCGTCACAGACGCCCAGCACATCGGACTGGAGGAGCAACCGATAACGCGCGTTGTCCTGCCGCAGGATCAACCGCCGTTCAGCGCGCGATGTGAACATGCGGTAAGGTTCGTTCGTTCCCTTCGTGACCAGATCGTCGATCAGCACGCCGATATAGGCATCTTGTCGGCTCAGCACGAGCGGCGCGCGCCCTTGAACCCGCAGCGCCGCGTTGGCGCCGGCCATGAACCCCTGTGCCGCCGCCTCTTCATACCCCGTAGTCCCGTTCACCTGGCCCGCGAAATAAAGGCCCGCCACGCGCCGGCTTTCCAGCGTATGCCGCAATTCCCGCGCATCGATGCTGTCGTATTCAATGGCATAGGCGAAAGCGATGAACTCGGCGCGCTCCAACCCGGGAACGCTGCGCACCATGTCGAGTTGGACGTCGCGCGGCAGGCTGTTCGAGAGCCCGTTCGGATAAATCATATCCGTGTCGCGCCCCTCGGGTTCCAGAAACACGTGGTGCCGGTCCGCCTCGGCGAACTTGACCACCTTGTCTTCGATGGACGGACAATACCGGACGCCCGTTCCCGTGATCGAACCGCCGTATAAGGCGCTGTTGCCGAGGTTGTCGCGGATGATTTGGTGCGTTTGCGCGGTCGTGTGCGTCAGCCAGCAGGGTATCTGGTCGCTTCCCGGTGCCCAGGGTCCGCCGATCAAGGTGTTCCACGTGGAACAATTCTTCGTTGTTTCCCCCTCTCCAGGTCCGCCATCGCCACGGTTGACCGTGCGGTCGGGCCTCTCTTCCGGCTTTTCCGCCCCACAATGTTCCACGTGGAACATCCGGGTGCGCATCGAGAAGAACGGCGGCGGTTCTTCGCCGGGTTGGACGACCGTCTGCTCCCAGTCGATGCTGTTGGCGCGCAACCTGGGCGGGGTCCCGGTCTTGAGCCGAATGAGGTCGAAACCGGCCTCCCGCAGCGATCTGGACAGCGCATCGGCCGCCGGACGGCCGTCCCCGCCTCCCGGCACCGCTTCTTTTCCGATGTGGATCCGTCCCGTCAACGCCGTTCCGGTCGTCAGGACCACAGCCTGCGCCGCGATGCGCCCATGTGCAGCCGTTTCGACGCCCTCCACGCCGCCGGGACCCGTCAGGATTCCGATCACCTCGTCTTGTAGCGTCGTCAGGTTTGCCGTGGATTCGACGACCCGCCGCATGCGCAATGCGTATTGTCGCTTGTCGCACTGGGCGCGCGTGGCCTGTACGGCCGGCCCTCGGCTGGCGTTCAGTGTTTTGAACTGGATGCCGCAGAGATCCGTGTTGAATGCCATCTCGCCGCCGAGCGCATCTAATTCGTAAACCAGATGCGACTTGGCCAAGCCGCCGACCGAGGGGTTACACGGCATCTTGCCGATGGCGTCCGCTTGTCCGGTTATGAGAAGCGTCTCGCAGCCCAAGCGCGCCGATACGAGTGCAGCTTCGGCGCCGGCATGGCCGCCACCGACCACCAGCACGTCCCAAGGCTTCATTCGCCCGATAAATCGAGTAGGGGAATCATTCATAAGTGACAAGTATAGCAGAGTGTGGATGGATGAAAAGGCGCTTCAAATCTCGGGCCCCGGAGGGTGCGATTCCGTTTAGTCAAAACGGAATCGCACCCAAGGAGGAGTGAAGAGCTGGAAGCGCGGCAAGGCCCGGAAACAGCGCCGCCGCTTGCGTGTCGCCCTTCTCGGGCTATCGTGGCGCAGGAAACAATGTGCCCGGCCCCCGTGAAGACAACACGACAACTTAAGCCGAGCGGATCTTGCAAGCGCTTGGTCTCCAAGTTTTGGAACCTCTGACTCCTCCTCGTTCCTACCATTCCCTTCGGATGTGGATTCAACAAAGTTCAAGCCGCCCGTCCCGCGACGCGATGCGCAAAGAATAGGTCCCGCTCCGATGCCGCCGCCCGGTTCTCCACTTGCGATGCGTACCACAATTGCTCCCGTTGCGGTCCCCCGACGCGGCCACGGTCCCACGATCCGGTTGGGATGTCGCGGTTCCAGAAATACACCCGCCCGATCCATGATGATGCTCGAGCGGCCTCCGGGATCGTTCTTGGGCATGACGCCTGAAGGTTCTTCTTTTTCTGGCGGACAGTTTACACGGTCCGAGATGACGTTTAGATCATGTGCCCCGGCCACCTTTCGTCTCCCGGATTCCTCCTTAAAAGGAGAGGTCTGGGATGCGCGCCATGAAAACTATTCACAAGCAGGATTTTGTTTAATCGATATATATTTATCGTATAATCACCCCGTTATTTAAGTCATAAAATATTTATCATCAATAACTTAGATATTTGTTGGCGTTGTGTTAAACAGGGGCTCAAGAAAAAAAGATAAACACTTATCAACGAGTTATGAACAGGCCGGTTCCGGCCGGAAATCAAGCGAAAACGCCACAAAAAAAGGGTGTCCGTTTCCGGACACCCGTCTTCACCCGATCAAACCTTCGTGTTACAACCGCAAATCGGACGGAGGAGGAACATCCTTCGCGGGCTCGACCACCTCGGGCGCACTTCCGAAGAGCGTCTCGTAGCAGCACGCCATCATGCAATACCCCAGCGGCAGCGTGAACACCAGGCCCACCAGGCAGGCGACCGCGCCCAGACTCGAGATGATGCCGGCGATGATGCCGAAAACCAGCGGCAGCGTAAACTCCCCGGTTTTCAAGTACTCAAAGATTTTTTTCAGCGCATCGATCGCCGAAAGCTTCTGGTAGGTCACAAAGACCAGGCCCCACATCAGCACCGCACTGACCACCACGCCGGCCAACTGCCCGATCACCGGTATCATCGCCAGCAGAAACGTCACCGCCATGCACAGGACCACCAGGATGAGCGACTGCACAAAGTAATCGAGCCCTTTGAACACATCGCCGGCCTGCGGTTTGACCGGATCGTTCTGGATCAGCCGCCGCACCACCAGCAACATGCCGGCCATCAACGGCCCGCCCAAGAGTCCGCACGTGATGACCGAAACCACCGTCGCGATCACCCCCGCGACAATCAAAAGCCCCATGTTCGGCTGGAAGAGCCTCCACCCCTTGCCAAGTTCGGCACCGATATCAATCTTCGTCAACGGCATAATCCAACTCCCTTTCCGTGCATGTGGCACATGATCAACCCAACAGCAATCCAGAAATACGATATGAATACGTTACCCTTTTTTAAAATATAACGCCACTAGTTAGTTTCAGAAAGTGGAGCGGCGGCGGAGAAACGCAGGCGGGCAACACGCGGCGTTCTTGTTTCCATCACTTGCCCACGCAGAACCGGCTGAAAACCATGTCCAGCAGGTCATCCGTATAGACGCGTCCCACAATCCGCCCCAAAGCCTCAGCCGCGTCGCGCAAATGGCGCGCCGCCAGAACGAGCCCCTTCGGGCCCGACGTCAGCGCCGCACACGCCGCTCGCCCTTGGGCCGCCGACTCCTGCAATTCCGTCACGTGCCGCAACGCGACGACCGGCTGTCCCTGCGCTTCCATGTCCACGCCCAACAACCGGGCCATGGCCGCTTTCAGCTCGTCCAGCCCCGCCCCGGTCTTCACGGACAGCTTGACCTGCATGCGATCTCCGGGCAAGGGCAAAAGCGCGGCTTCCGGCAGATCGCACTTCGTGACGCCGATCAACGTGCGGCGCGCCGGCAGCCGGTCCAATTCGCGTCTCAAAGCGTCATCGGCCGCCACCGATCCGTCGATCAAATGGACGTTGAGATCGGCCTGCAACATCAGGTCGCGCGCGCGATCGATGCCCTCACGCTCCACCGCATCGCCGGTCTCGCGCAGCCCCGCCGTATCCGCCAGTCGGATCGGCACGCCGTTCAGCGCATAGCCTTCCTCGATGACATCGCGCGTCGTTCCGGGCGCGGCATTCACAATGGCCCGGTCGCGGCCCAGCAGCGCATTGAGGAGCGAGGATTTTCCCGCATTCGGCCGTCCGCTGATGACCACCAGCGCGCCGTCGCGCAAGAGATGGCCTTCATTCCACGTCGCCGCCAGCCGCTCCAATTCCAAAACCGCGCGTTCGACGCGTCCGGCCGTCAGCGAAAGAAACGTGTCGGGAAGCTCGCCCTCGTCGAAGTCCAACAGGTGTTCGACATCGGCGCAGACCGCCAGCACCCGTTCATACAGCGCCCCGATCCGTTGCCCCAAAGCCCCGTCGAGCTGGGCTCGCGCCACATGGGCGGCACGGTCGGTTCTCGACTGGATGAAATCGCAGACCGCCTCCGCCTGCGTCAGATCGAGACGCCCGTTCAGAAAAGCGCGCTTGGTAAACTCGCCCGGTCCGGCCAGCCGCGCGCCGGCCGCCAAGACCGCTTCCAGCAGCCGCCGCGACGGCACGCTTCCGCCGTGCCCCTGGATCTCGAGCGTATCCTCGCCGGTGAAGCTGTGCGGGGCGCGATAGACCAGAATCACCGCATCATCGATCCGCTCCTTCGAGTCGGGATGAACGATGACCGCGTGAAAAAAAGTCCCCGCCTCGCGCTGCGACGGTTTCAGCCTGGCCGCCGGCACGAGCCGGTCGCCGACGTCGAGCGCGCCCTGGCCGGAGATCCGCACCACGCAGACGCCCGCTGCACCGGCCGCCGTCGCAATCGCAGCGATCGGCGCATCTGTCCGATCAGGCAACATGCAGAAGCACCTTCGAGTTACAGCCCGGCAAAGGGGTTCGCGGAAAAACCGCTGCGGGGCGGCTGTCCGCCGCCGCGCGGGAAAGATGACGGACGGTTCGGCGAACCGTCCCTGCTCGCGGGGCCGCTTTGGCGCGGCGCGGCCGGGCGCGGGCCCGACGACTGCGATTTGGCGCTCAAGGCGATGCGACGACGCGCTTTGTCGACGCTCAGCACGCGGACCTTGAGCTTGTCGCCCGTCTTGACCGCTTCCGCCGGATCGCGGATGAACCGGTCGGACAATTCCGAAACGTGCACGAGGCCGTCCTGATGCACGCCGATATCCACGAACGCGCCGAAGGCCGTCACATTCGTCACGATGCCCTCCAACACCATCCCCTCTTTGACGTGCTCGAACTCGGTCACGTCATCGCGGAATGCGGGCTTCTCGAAAGTCGCGCGCGGGTCGCGCCCCGGCTTCTTCAGCTCCGCGATGATGTCGCGCAGCGTTGGCTCGCCGACCGTTTCGGACACGTACTTCGACAAAGGGATTTTATCGATCAAGGCCACATTGCCGATCAGCTCGGCCAGCGAAACGCCGAGATCCGCCGCCATCTGCTCCACCAGCGCGTACCGCTCGGGATGCACGGCGGAGGCGTCCAGCGGATGCTGTCCGCCCCGGATGCGCAGAAAGCCTGCGGCCTGTTCGAACGTCTTCGGCCCCAGCCCGGGAACCTTGCTCAATTGCTTGCGGCTCGTGAACGCGCCGTTCTCATTGCGATACGACACGATCTTTTTCGCCATGGTGCCGCCGATGCCGGAAACGCGGGTGAGCAGGGGAGCGCTCGCCGTGTTCAGCTCCACGCCCACGTGGTTCACGCAACTCACGACGACCTCGTCGAGTTTGTCCACCAGCAGTGGCTGGTGCACGTCGTGCTGGTACTGGCCTACGCCGATGGCCTTGGGGTCGATCTTCACCAACTCGGCCAGGGGATCCTGCAAACGGCGCCCGATGGAGATCGCGCCGCGGATGGTCAGATCCAAATCCGGAAATTCCTCGCGGGCCACCTCGGATGCGCTGTAAACCGAGGCGCCGGCTTCATTCACCGAGATCACGAGCACGTCTTTGACGTTCGCCTCTTTCAGAACGCCGCGCACAAAGGCTTCGGTTTCGCGGCCTCCGGTGCCGTTGCCGACGGCGATCGCATAGGGGCGGTATTTTGAAACCATCTTGCAGATATCGACCTTCGCCTCGATCTCTTTGCGCTCGCCCTGGGTGGGATACACCGTGCAGGTCTCCAGAAACTTGCCCGTGGCGTCCAGCGCCACGCATTTGCAGCCCGTGCGCAAACCGGGATCAATGCCGATGATCTTTTGCTCGCCCAGCGGGGCCTGCAGCAGCAAGTTGCGGAGATTTTGCGCAAAGATCTCGACCGCCGCCCGGTCTGACTTCATCTTCATCTCAACCGTCACATCGATTTCCACGCTCGGCGCAATTAGTCGTTTATAACCGTCTTCAATCGCCGCCTTCAAGTGAGGCGCGTAGGACGAGGTCGCGTTAAGCTTGTAGATCTCCTCGATGCGCCGCAAGCGCGGCTCCGCCTCGCACATCAGACGGACGCGCAGGACGCCTTCCGCCTGTCCGCGCCGGATCGCCAGAAACCGGTGGGAAGGAATGGCGGAAACCTTCTCCTGAAAATCGTAGTACTGCTCAAACTTGGTCGGCTCGGCCGGCTTGGGATCGACCACCTCCGAGACCACGACGCCGTCCGCGGCAAACGCCTGGCGCACCAGGCCGCGCACATCCGCATTTTCGGAAATCATTTCCGCCACGATGTCGCGCCCGCCAGCCAGCGCGGCGGCGGTGTCGGCTACGCCTTTCTCCTCATTCACAAAAGCGGCGGCATCGCTGTCAGGTTGGGAATCGACGCCCTGCGCGAGGATCAGCGCGGCCAGCGGCTCCAACCCTTTTTCCCGCGCGATCATCGCCCGCGTGCGGCGTTTCGGCTTGTAGGGCAGATACAAGTCTTCCAGCACGGTCTTGCTTGTGCATTCCCCGATCTTCCGCTTCAGCTCATCGGTCAGTTTGCCCTGTTCCTCAATCGACTTCAGGATCGTCGCCCGGCGCTCTTCCAACTCCGTATAATAATTCAGGCGCTCCTGAATTTTAGAAATTTGAACTTCGTCGAGATTGCCGTGCACCTCTTTGCGATAGCGCGCGATGAAAGGAATCGTATTTCCTTCTGCCAGCAATTTGGCTACTGACATGATTTGGCGCGGGGTTATCGACAACTCTTCGACCAGCCGGGGCAACGCTTCGAGGCCCGCATCCTGTGTATCCGTTTCCGCCATGGTATGAAAATCCTGTTATCCGTTCAGCTTTGCACGTAAAACAAAAAACCCGAAAAACCGTGGTCCTTGGTTTTTTCGGGTTTCGAAATTGGTTGCCTCATTAGGATTCGAACCTAAACAAGCAGATCCAGAGTCTGCTGTGCTACCGTTACACCATGAGGCAATGATCTTCTTCTCTCAAAATCGGAACGACATGATATCGAAACCCGTGCCACTAGCGCAACACTGATTTCGGTCTTTTTTCAGCTGATCCGCAGCGGCATCAGCACATACAGAAAAGGAACGTTGCATTTCAGCAGCGCGGGGCTGTGCCCGTCGTTCATTTCCAGAAAAACCTCATCGTCGGCGATGTTCTTCAGCGGATCCATGACATACTCGGGATTGAAAATGATGGAAATTTCTTTGCCTGCGTATTTGACCGGCACCGTATCGCGCCCTTCGCCTACGTCAGGCGTGTTGGTGCTGATCGTCAGCTGGTTGGCCGAAAACGTCAGGCGCGTCGCATTCGACTTGTCCGTCGTCACCACCGACACGCGCCGGAGTGCCGAGAGCAACTGTTCCCGCTCGATAACGACCCGCTCCTCACAGACGCCGGGGATCACCTGCCGGTAATTGGGGTACACGCCGTCGATCAGCTTGCTGCTCAGCATGGTCGTTCCCAGTTCGAAAACAACCTGATTTTTCTGCAGGTAGATCTTGAGATCTCCTTCGCTCCCCAAAATTCTCATGAGTTCGCTGACCGCCTTCGTGGGCAGAATCATTTCCGCCTCGGCCTCCGGAGGAAACTCGATCTCATGCTCCACCAACGCGAGCCGTCGCCCGTCCGTCGCCACCATCGTCAGCTTGTTCTCTTTGAACGCCATCAGAACACCGTTCAGAACGCGCCGCGTCTCGTCCTGCGAGACCGCATAGCACGTCTTGCGCAGCATTTCCCAGAACGCGCCCTGATCGATCCTGTAACAGTATTTGCCCTCGGTTGCCGGCACCGGCGGAAAATCGCGCGTGGGCATGCCGATGATTTTAAAATAGGACGATCCGCTCTGAACGCTGGCCACGTCCTCATCATTCACTTCAACCAGAATTTTTCCTTCGTCCAATTCCCGGATGATGCTCGCCAACCTGCGGATCGGCAACGTGGTGCTTCCCGGCTGCTCGACTTCACATTCCACAAAACACCGCTCGGAGATATCGAGGTCCGTCGTGGTAATGCACAACTGGTTGCCTTCGGCATGGATCAGCGCGTTCTGCAGGATCTGCAACGCCCCCTTTGCGGTCACCACGTTTTGAACCGTCTGCAACCCATCAAGAAACTTTGACCGGACGATGGAAAACTTCATTTCCGCAACTCCTCTGTGGTTGTTTCGTCGACTCTTGCCTTCTTCGAATAAAAGTAAGAGTTTAGACTATTAAAGGTACTGAAGTAAAGAATGATTAGTCGTAATAATAGAGGCTTCAGGATCTGTTAATAACGACATAAAACGTTGACTTGGAGGTAAATATGACATTTGTTTGAGACCTAACAAGCTGTTGATAAGAAGACCGTAAGCGAGGATAAAAAGGAGGTCGGAAAAGGGACGTGTTGATAACCGGTATGAAATAGAGTGGTCATGAACGGCATGTCACAAGGTTTTGAACAGGTTGTTGAAACAACTAGAGTTGGAAGGACTGCGGATCGCGGCCCAGTTTCCGGGTAATTTCGCGAATGGCTTTTCTGAGATCGTCTTCGACTTGAATGCGGTCTTGGATCGTCTTACAGGCATGAACGACGGTGGCGTGGGTTTTACCGAAAGAGTTGGCGATTTCCGGAAGAGACGAACGGGTCAGCTTGCGGCAAAGGAACATCGCGATTTGGCGCGGTGCGGACACGGAGCGAGGTCGGCGCTTGCTCGACATGTCCGTCAGGCGCAGATCGAAATAATCGGCCACCATCCGTTGGATGTCGTCAAACGAAAGATCTTTCTGTCGTTCATCGTTGAGCTGATCTTTCAACAGATTACGCAACATATCAAGCGTCAGAGTCATCTGGCTATTGAGCGATGAGAACGAGACCGCACGCGTCAAGGCGCCCTCCAAGCTTCGGACGTTTGACTTGATGTTGTCCGCAATAAACGTTAACAGATCATCGGGCAGACGGACTTTGGTGATGGACTGTTTGTAGCGGAGAATCGCAAGGCGCGTTTCGAAGTCCGGCGATTCGATTTCGGTGACAAGGCCCCATTCGAAACGGGACACGAGGCGCGGCTCAAGGCCGGATAGCTCGCGCGGCGGCAAGTCGCTGGTCATGATGATCTGCTTGTGCGCATCATAAAGGACATTGAACGTGTGGAAAAACTCTTCCTGCAAGCTGTCTTTTCCCGCCAGGAACTGAATATCGTCAACGAGCAGCACGTCCGTGTTGCGGTATTTGTTTCGGAATTCCATCGTTGTGCGGTTTTTCAGCGACTCGATATACTCGTTGAGCAACGTTTCAGACGACACGTAGCTCACACTCATTCCCGGCGACTGCAACACGCGATGTCCGACCGCCTGCATCAGATGCGTCTTGCCGATGCCTGTCTGACCGTAGATGAAAAGAGGATTGTAAGCCCGGCCGGGCGATTGCGAAACGCCCAAAGCCGCCGCATGGGCAAAGCTGTTGGACGGGCCCGTCACAAAATTCTCAAACGTGAAATTCGGGTTGAGCGGGCTCAACGAATTTGTACCGTTTGTCTTATGACGGCGCTTAACGGCATGCGCAGGCTTCGCTTCCGGTTTCGGCTGTGCCGGCGCCTCGGCAACACAATCGGTCACGGTATCCGTCGCGTTGACCACAAAATGGATATCGAGGTCCGTCGGAGCACCGGCGGACCGCAATGCGTCGACAATGTAATCGTGGTAGTTGCCTTCGAGCCAGGTCTGACAAAAATCGTTGTCCACAGTCAAAATGAATTGGCTGTCTTGAATCGACCCGGGCTTGATCGTCTCAATCCACCGGACATACACATCGCCGTTCAATACACCTTTTAGGTGCGCACACGCCTTCGTCCACAATTCGGGAGCATTCATAGAACTCACAAAACAGGTAAGGAAAAAAACGAAAACATCAAAAAATCGCTGGTATTGTTGAACCACATTTACCGGCCCCGTTCAAGGGTAAAAAATAATCAATCGGTAAACAGGTTATGAACAGGGTCGCGGGGAGATTCTAACAACCCGATAATTAAGCAGTTACGCCAACAACCACAGCGATAAAACAGGCGTAAGGATACACCGCAAAAAAAGTTGTGAACATCCCGAAGCGGAAACGGGGATTTCAAAAAACATGTAAAGAGGAAAAATGTAAAACATGCAACCTGTTATTCATGAGAATGTTATAACAATTATACATGCTTTGTAGCGACCTCTAAAAATGACGTTTCAGCACGGTTGTCACCGAAAAAAAACGTTTTTTTGAAGCGCGATCAGGATGTGATGACGAAATCGCTCGTTTTTTTGAAACAAATGCGCGGCCGGAAAACAGGAGAAGACCGAAAAATTATAAACAAGGGACAATAAATGGCAAATCACTGCGTTTTCAACACCATAAAACCGCGTTTTCCAAGACCGTAAGGAGTGACACCCATGCCCTTTAAAACCATTTGTTTTTTGCTTACGTTAGCCGTCTCGTTGGCGGTCGGTCAGCAACCGCCAGCCCGGGGTGAAATACCCCGCCATTCGAGAGCTTTGAATTACGGGAACTGGGTCGGGCGGCAGGTGCTCACCAAAGAGTTCATCGAGCAGGTGGGGATCAAACGCGAACAGGAAGAGAAACTGAAAAAGGAATTCGCCAAGCTTGAAGCCGAATCCCGCACGCTCGATGAATCCATCAATCAGGCCGCGCTCGAGCAGGCCAAGGTTGCGAAGAAGGTGCTGGCGGAGCCCGGCGCGAGCGTGGATGAAGTCATGAAAATCATCGAGCGCATCGGCAAACTGCGCACCGAGCAGGCCAAGATCACCACGCAGGTTCTGGTGGTGATCCGCGACAATCTGACGGATGAGCAGCGCGTGAAAGCGAATGAAATTATCGCGGCCGAGGGGAAGAAGCGGATGCAGGACCGCGCGGGGCGGCGCGAACGCGAGGAGCGCAACGGACCGAAACCCCAGCGGCCGGACGTGCCGAAGGGGTGGTAACGAACCGCGGCGCGACGTTTTTTTCAACCACGCGTGCTTAACGGTTGTCTCCAACCAAAAGTACAGGGTATACTGCGTGGTTGGCGATGACTATCCTGCACATATGTTGGCGAGATCATCAACTTGCCGTCTGGGGCGAGCAAGAGTCCGGTATAGATGAACTGCCTTTCGCCACATCGGGCCAAGGGGTCCAACCGTCGCCGTTTGATGCCGGAAGCGATAAACTGTGCGGAATCCTGAAGGATTTGGTCTGGGAGGAGGCGGACTTCCGCAGCGTGCCGCTCGCGCTCGCGTTGCCCACCGTCCGGCTTCCGCGGGGCGAACAGCCCGTTCCGTCGCAACCGTTTCTGTGCGGCGCGGCGCTGCCCGAACACGATAAGGCGCACCTCACGCCGTGGAACGTCACCGCCGTGCACCTTTCCTGGAGAATGGCCTTCACGCTCTTGGGGCGGGTTTCCGAGCGGCGGCTGGCGGACGAGGTGTTTGCGGCCGCCGAGCTGCTCGCGGTCGCCGATCTCTTCCGCTACGTCGGCGCGCTCGTGGCGCGCGGAAAATTTCTTCCCGACCTGCGGACAGGCGCCGGGGGCGACTACGAGGCCTGGTGGCGACCGGTGATCGACGGAGCGGAGCAGGGCCGGCTCGAGGCGTTGGCGGCGCGCGTGCCGCCCGTCGCCTCCTGCGGGCGCGCGCAGGCGTTGCTCGAAGAGCTGACCGACCGCCTCGTCCGGTTCAGCGTGGTCACCACGCTTTCGCGCGCGCAGGCCGAACGCGGCAAATTCTACAGCGTACATGATGCCTGGTTCTCCACCTTGCGTGGCGAGGAGCGCACGATCCGCTGGAAAGAGCCGCACGAGCTGGAGGCCTTGCGTGAAAACGTCTGCCGGTGGCGGCGGCCGGTTGAGGGCGGGCACACAAAAGGGGTCTCGCTCCTCTTTCAGCTGGAAGAGCCGGACGGTCCCGAGACGCCCTGGTTTCTTCAGGTGCGCCTCAGCAACGGCGCGCAAACCTACGCGTTTCCGCAGACGGTGGGGGGCTCGGCTGGCGGGCCCTGCGCGGACGAGCACGTGCTTCTTTCGCTCGGGCAGGCGGTGATGCTCTTTTCGCCGCTAACCCGCGCGGAGGCGCACGGGAACGGGTTCGGGTGCCTGCTGAACACGGAAGAGGCCCACGCGTTTCTGTCGACCTCGGCCGCGCTGCTTGAGGCCTCCGGATACGGCGTCCGGCTGCCGGCGTGGTGGCATCAAGGCAAAGCCCAAGCGGTCGCCCTGCTGGCGGACGCGTCGCCTCTGGCCGCCGTGCCGGATGCGCAACACACCTTGGACGAAAAGGTGGAGATCAACTGGACGGTCACGCTCAACGGCGAACCGCTCACGCGGCAGGAGCTGGAGCAGCTGTTGAAGGCCCAAACCCCGCTGGTCTTTTTCCGCGGGCAATGGATCCAGGTCGAGGTGCGCCAGCTTCAGGATGCGCTGCGGGTGTGGCAGCGCAAATCGGCGGATACGTTTTCGGCGATGGAGGTGGTGCGGCTGGCGCTCGGGACTGCGGAACATGGCGGGCTGGAGGTGTCGCAGGTCCGCGGCGGAGGGTGGCTGGATCCGTTTCTCGGGCGGCTTTCCGGCGAACAGACCTTCGAGCTGTTGCCCGCTCCCGCGACGTTTTGCGGCGAGCTTCGCCCGTATCAGATGCGCGGCTTCAGCTGGCTGTCGTTCCTGCGCACGTGGGGCTTCGGGTCGTGCCTCGCAGACGACATGGGCCTCGGCAAGACGATTCAGGCGTTGGCCTTTCTTCTGCACGAAAAAGAGCGTGGCGAGAAACGGCCCGTCTTGCTGGTCGGCCCCATGTCGGTGCTCGGCAACTGGCTTCGCGAGGCCCAACGCTTTGCGCCGCATTTGCGCTGCCTGATCCACCACGGCCCCCAGCGCTGGCACGGCGATTCTTTCGCGCGCGAAGCGCAAACGGTCGACGTCGTGATCACCAGTTACCATCTGCTCTATCGCGACTACACCGACCTGCGCAAGGTCGGCTGGGCGGGCATCCTCCTCGACGAGGCGCAGAACATCAAGAATCCCGACACGCATCAGGCCCAGGCGGCGCGCGCCTTGCAGGCGGAATACCGGATCGCGCTCACCGGCACGCCGATGGAGAACCATGTCGGGGACATCTGGTCCATCATGGACTTCCTGAATCCCGGCATGCTGGGCAAGCGGTCGGTGTTCCGCGAAAAGTTTTTCCGCCCGATCCAGTCGGGCACCGATTCCGGCGCGCGGACGCGCCTGCGGCGCGTCACGACGCCCTTCATCCTGCGGCGCCTGAAGACCGACAAGCAGATCATCGCCGACCTGCCGGAAAAAATCGAAGGCAAGGTCTACTGTCCGCTCACGCTCGAACAGGCGCGGCTTTACGATGAGGTGCTCGAAACGTTCCACCGCGAAGTCGAACTCAGCGAGGGCATCGCGCGGCGCGGCCTGATTCTCGCGGTGCTGACGCGCCTCAAGCAGATCTGCAACCACCCCGCCAACTATCTCGGCCAGACGCAGGCGCTCGCCCGGCGGTCCGGCAAACTGGTGCGGCTTGAAGAGATGCTGGAGGAAACGTTCGCGCGCGGGGAGAGCGCGCTGGTCTTTACCCAATACGCGGAAATGGGCGGTTTGCTCAAGCGGGACCTGTGCCAGACCTTCGGCCGCGAGATGCCGTTTCTGCACGGCGGCGTGCCGCGCAAAGAGCGCGAGCGGCTGGTGCAGACATTCCAGGAATCGGCCGAGCCGCTGGCGTTCATCCTTTCGCTGAAGGCGGGCGGCACGGGCCTGAACCTGACGCGGGCGAGCCGCGTGTTCCATTACGACCGGTGGTGGAACCCCGCCGTGGAGGACCAGGCGACGGACCGCGCCTTCCGCATCGGCCAGACCCGCAACGTGATGGTCCACAAGTTCATCTGCAACGGCACGCTCGAGGACCGGATCGATGCCCTGATCGCGCACAAAACCGCGCTCGCGTCCGAAATCGTCACCCACGGCGAGGCGTTCCTGACGGAGCTCTCAAACGCCGAGCTGCACGAGATCCTGAGCCTTTCCGAAACGGCCGTGGCGGACGAGACGGAGGAAGACGCGCGATGAGCAAAAAAAAGAAATACGCGCTGCGGACGCCGCTGAACGTCAAGGGTGGCATCCGCGCCCAAAATCCGCACAGCGGCCACCTGCGCGTGTGGTGGAGCCGCCGCTGGACCGAAGTCCTCGAAAATTTCCGCCTGGGGGCGCGATTGGGGCGGGGCCGCAATTACGCCGTCACCGGACAGGTCTTCTCGCTCGAAGTCGCACCCGGCCAAGTCGCGGCCACGGTTCAAGGGTCGAACCGGGAACCTTACGAAAGCGCGATCCGCTTCCGGACCGTGGAGGGAGAGTCCAAGGCCCGTCTGATCCTGGCCCTTCGGCAGCGGCCGATGCTGGTGGCGCGCCTGCTGGTGGCGGATCTGCCGTTCGAGGTGGAGGCGCTTTTCCGCGAGGCCGGGTGCCCGCTCTTCCCGCAGCGCGGCGAGAAGGATCTGGTCAGCCGCTGTTCCTGCCCCGACTATGTCAACCCGTGCAAGCATCTGGCGGCGGTTTACTATCTGCTCGGCGAAGCCATCACGAAAAACCCCCTGCTGCTGCTGGAGCTGCGCGGCATCAGCCGGGCGGACTTGCTCGGCGCGGCGCAGGATCCGGCCGGGCCAACGGACCTGCCAGACGCGGCCGGACCGTCCGGCACGCCGGAGCTGTCGGGCTTCTACGGCGAGACGCGGCCGCCGTTCGACGATTTTGGCCCGGCGGTGAAATCCGTGACGCCCGCGCCGCTGATCTATCGGCTGGGACCGCTCCCGTTCTGGCGGGGCCAAGAGCGGTTCACGGATACGATGGAGCACCTTTACGCCCGCGCCGCCACGCGGGGCTGGACGGTCTGGACCGGCGAAGCGCTGGACCTGCGGCGCGAAGACGAGAAGGTGATCATCAAAGGCGCGAGCCTGCACCTCAAGCAGCGCAAAATGCGCGTCGACACCTCTTGGATGTGAGCGCGGGGCCGCGTGTCAACCGCCCGCCCCTTTCCGGGCGCGAGTCCTTTTCCCGAACAGGAACGGGAAGACGCCGAACATGTTCACCAGAACCACCATCAGGTGCCCGGCGAGGCTCAGCGTGACCAGATGCGTGTTGTCGATCTGCATCGGGCCGGAAAGCGACTGGGCCACCATCTCGCGCAGGCCCAGCCCACCGATCGAGACCGGAAGGGCGGAGACGATGCCGAAAAGGGGGATCACATACCACACGCAGAAGGCCGGGATCTTCAGCCCCAGCGCGAGAATCACAAAGACATTCTGCAGGGTCTTCAAGAACTGGGACGCGAACGCGGCCAGCAGCATCGGCAACAACAGGCGCGGTGTGGAAGCCAGCTCGAACACCGGCTCCAATAAGCACGCCACCTTGCCGGCAAGGCCGCTGCGGGGCACGCCGCGGACCTTGTCGCGCAGCCGGCCGGCCGAAGCCAACACGCCCAGCAGCGACGCAGCGAGCAAGAGCAGAAAGCCGGCGGCCCAGAGGGCATGGCCCAATTGGAGCAGAAACGTGAACACGCCGATGCACAGCAGCATGCCGAGGTTGGCCACGCGGTCAAGCAGCAGGCTCGTGACGACGAAGCCGGTCTGCCCTTGCTCGCGGACCACGATGTAGCCCTTCACGACGTCGCCGCCGACGTTGGAAGGGAGAAAGCTGTTGAAGAACATGCCGCTCCAGTGACAGGCCGCGGCCGCACGGTAGCCCAGCGCCGGCAGCCGTGCGCGCAGAATGCAGTACCACGAAGCGGCGCCGGCGAACCCGCCGCACAGGAGGACCAGCGCCGCCAGCGAAAGCAGCCAGAAATTCGCGTGCCGCAGGCTTTCCATCAGCGTATCGAAGCGGATCATGCGCAGAGAAACCCACAGCAGAATCAGGGTGACCGTCAGCTTGCATCCCCCTTTGAGCAGGCTTTTTATCTTGGGGCTCATGTGGTCCCTTTGCATTGCGGGGCGCGCTTGAGCACATAGGCCAGCGCCGTGCACCGCGCCGGTCGCAGCAGGCTCACGACGAACGATGCGACCGCCACCCCCAAGCCGCGTAGCCATGAGCGGTCCGGGCGTTCCTTTTCGGTCAGCAGCGGGATGTAAAGCGGGTCGAACAGCAGGGGACGCAGCGCCGTGACGGCGAAGCCGTGGCGTGCGGCGAGGCGGCGCATCGTGTCCGGCGCGAAGTGGTAGAGATGGCGCGGCACGTCGTAGGCGGCCCATTGATCGCGATAGAAACCCGCGTCGTAGCAGGTGTAATTCGGCACGCCGATCAGCACCGTGCCGTCCGGCGTGAGCAGGCGGTCCAGTTCGCGCATGCTGCGGTTCACGTCGTGGGCGTGCTCCAGCACATGCCACAGGGTGATCACGTCGAAGGCGTGATCGGGCAGGGCGGCCTGTTCCGGGACATCGACGACCGGCACGCCAAAACGCGCCGCCGCGGATTCGCGCGCCGCCGCGAAGGGCTCCACGCCCTGCACCCGCCAGCCCGCCTCTTTCATGATGCCCGCGAACTCACCCGTGCCGCAGCCGATGTCGAGCAGCCGGCCCGCCGTGCGCCCGGTGAGGCGGCTCACCATGCGCCGCTTGGCGCGGAGCATCACGCGCCGCGCCACATGGTAGCCTTTGTTGATCAGGCCGCGGGTCGTGTTGCTGACCGGCACGTAGTCGTCGCTCTCGTAAAAGACATGGATGTCCGCCTGCGAGGGGTAGGGGTTGGTGAAGCGGAAGCCGCAAGCCCCGCACGCGCACACCGTGAAGGCGCCGCGGTGTGTGAGACGGTCATGGCATTGCCACACCGCCTGAAGCGCGGTCCCGCCGCAGACCGGGCACTGGTTGTCGGTGATGAGATCCATCGTCGCGCGCTCCTAAAAGAGGGTGAGCTGTCCGGGAATGTCGCTGACTTTCTTTTTGCTTCGCTTCGCGAGCTTCGGGACGCCGGATTCCAGCTCGCCCTCCTCGAGATTGGCCAGGATCTCGCGCGAGCGGTCCACCACGTCGTCCGGCATGCCGGCCAGGCGCGCCACGTGGATGCCGTAGCTCTTGTCGGCCGTGCCTTGCGCGATGCGCCGCAGAAAGATGACCGAGTCGCCGTGCTCGCGCACCTGCACCGTGTAGTTCTTGACGCCGTTGAGCGTGATCGACAGGTCGGTCAGCTCGTGGTAGTGCGTGGCGAAAAGGGTCTTGGCTTTGACGCGCGGCGTATTGTGCAGGTACTCCGCCACGGCCCACGCGATGCTGATGCCGTCGAAGGTGCTGGTGCCGCGTCCGATCTCGTCGAGCACGATCAGGCTGTTGGCGGTGGCGTTGTTGAGGATGTTCGCGGTCTCCTGCATCTCCACCATGAACGTGCTGCGGCCGCGCGCGAGGTCGTCGCCCGCGCCCACCCGCGTGAACACGCGGTCCAAAAGCCCGATCTTCGCTTCGCGGGCGGGCACGAACGAGCCGATGTGCGCCATGATGGCGATCAGCGCCACCTGCCGGATGTAGGTGGATTTGCCGGCCATGTTCGGCCCGGTGATCAGCATGATCTGGTTCCGGCGGCAGTCGAGCAGCGTGTCGTTCGGCACGAAATGCTCGGCATCGGGCAGCTGCTCGATCACGGGATGGCGTCCGTCGCGGATCTCGAGCGCGTCGTTCTCCAGGATTTGCGGCCGCACGTAGCCCAGCGCCAGCGCGCGGTCCGCCAGCGAGGCCAGCGCGTCGAGCTGCGCCAGCCCGTCTGCGGTTTCCTGGATCACCGCGGTCTGCGCGACCACGCGGTCGCGGATTTCGCAGAACAGCTCGAACTCCATGGCCGTCGAGCGGTCCTGCGCGCCGAAGATCTTCTGCTCGTACGCTTTGAGCTCAGGGGTGATGTAGCGCTCGGCGTTGACCAGCGTCTGTCGCCGCTCATATTCGGGAGGCACGGCGCCGGTCTGGCCCTTGGAGACCTCGATGTAGAAGCCGAATACTTTGTTGTGCCGCACCTTGAGCGTCTTGATGCCGGTGCGCTCCTGCTCGGCGGCCTGATATTTGGCGAGCCAGGCGTGGCCTTCCGATGCGAGCCCGCGCAGCTCGTCCAGCTCCGTGTTGTAGCCGGGGCGGATGATGCCGCCGTCCTTGAGGCCGGCGGCCGGGGCGTCTGCGATCGCGTTTTCGATGAGATCCACCAGCTCCGGCAGCGGATGCAGGTGGGCGGCGGTCTCGCGCAGCAGCGCGTTGTCCGCCTGCTCCATCCGGTCGCGGATGGCGGGCACGGGCACCAGCGAGCCCGAGAGCGCCTTGACGTCGCGGGCGTTGCCGCGCCCGGAGCCGATCCGCGCGATCAGCCGCTCGAGGTCGCGCACGCTGGTCAGCTTTTCGCGCAGGTCGTTCAGGAGCAGCCGCTGCCGGGTCAGGCACTCGACCGTGTCGAGCCGCGCCCCGATCGCCGCCGCATTCCGCAGGGGGCGCACCAGCCATGCGCGCAAGAGGCGTGCGCCCATGGGCGTCTGCGTGTTGTTGAGCACGCCGAGCAGCGTCACCTCCTGCGCCTTGCCGCGCTGCGGGATCAGGTCGAGGTTGACACAGGTGCTCTCGTCGAGCGTCAGAAATTCGTCCGCGTGACGCACGTGGAGGGTCCGGATGTGGCCGACGCTGTGACGCAGCTCCTCGCTCACGTAGTGGATCAGCGCGCCGGCCGGGCAGACCAAGGCGGCCTGGCCCTCGCAGCCGTACCCTTCGAGCGAATGGACCTGAAAATGGCGGAGCAGGCGGTCGTAGGCGCAGTCGTACTCGAGCGTCCAGTCGTCCACGTCGGTGAGCGTGCCGGCGGCCCCCGAGGCGCAGACGGCCTGCAGGCGCGGATCGTTGCGCGCCTCGCGGCCGATCAGACACTCGCTCGGCGCATACCGCTTGAGGTGCTCGGTCAGCGCGGCGGTGTCGGCGACAGACTCCACGTTGAACTCGCCGGTGGAAAGGTCGAGCAGGGCGAGGCCAATGCCTTTACCGGAATAGAGGGCGGCCAGGTAGTTGTTGCGGGCCGCGTCGAGGATCTCGTCTTCGGTGACGGTGCCGGGCGTGACCACGCGGGTCACTTCGCGGCGCACGATCCCTTTGGCTTGCGACGGGTCTTCCATCTGGTCGCAGATCGCGGCTTTCTTGCCGGCGCGGATGAGTTTGGCGAGATAGGCGTCGATGGCATGGTAGGGGACGCCGCACATGGGCGAGCCGGCACGGTGGGTGAGCGCCACGCCCAAAATCGGGGCGGCCGCGCGCGCGTCGTCGAAAAACATTTCATAGAAATCCCCGAGGCGGAACAGCAGGATCACGCCCTCGGGCAACTCCGTTTTGATGCGGCGGTACTGCCGCATCATCGGGGTCAGCTCTTCACCAGCCATGAAAAAAAGCTCCTTTTGTCCGGTTCTTCCGGACGATCCGCAAGGAGTTTCGCATGTTCGCGCGGTGGCCGTCAACAACGGAGAGCACGGGACGTCCGGCACGACATGGCCGGGCACCTTTGAACCGTGGTGCGGCCGGGCCGGCGGCCGCTACCGCACCATGCCCGCGAGCCAGCCCACCATGGCGCCGGGAAAGAGGTTCAGCAGAAGATAGACGAAAACGTAGGCGGGCAGGAAGCGCATCGCGCCGCGGAAAACCTGCGCGGAGTTGGCGTCGGGGCTCATGCCCGCCACCACGAAACAGGAGACGCCCACCGGCGGCGTGATCGCGCCCAACGTCGTGACCAGACACACGACTTGGCCGAACCAGACGAGATCATAGCCCATGTGCGTGACCAGCGGCTCGAAGAGCGGCAGGGAGATGAGCAGGAAGGCCAAGGCGTCCATCAGGCAGCCGCCGATCAAGTAGCAGGCCATCATGAAGAGCAGGATCATGGCCGGAGCCATGTTCATCTGCGTGACCCACTCGGTGAGCAGGAAGGGCAGGCGCGTCAGCACGAGGAAGCGCCCGAAGACGGTGGCCCCCGCCAGGATCAGAAAGACCATGGCCGTGATGCGCAGCGTGGCGCTCAGCGCCTTCATGAACGCGGGCCGGGTAAGCTTACCGCGCAGGAGACAACCGAGGATGCCCAGCAGCGCGCCGAGCCCCGCGGCCTCGGTCGGCGTCACCACGCCCGAGAACATGGCGGTCATGATCACGCCGAAAAGCACCGCCACGTCGACCACCTGCGGCAGCGTGGCGAGACGGCGCCGGCGCGAGCCGCGCACGCCCGGCTGGGCCCAGTCCGGGTGGCGCCAGATGATGACTTTGACGGTCAGCACGAAGCAGGCCGTGAGAAGCAGGCCCGGCAGGATGCTGCCCGCGAAGAGCTTGCCGATGCTCAGGCCGGTGTAGAGGCCGTAGACCACCAGCACGATGCTCGGCGGGATCATCGCGCCGAGCGTCGAACCGGCGGCGATGCTGCCGCATTTGAGCTCGGGGTGGTATTTATAGCGCGACATGGGCGTGAGCGCCACGGAGCTCATGGTGGCGGCCGTGGCGGTGTTCGACCCGCAGATGGAGGAGAAGCCCGCGCACGCCAGGATCGTGGTCACCGCAAGCCCGCCGCGCTTGTGGCCGAACCAGGTCTGGGCCGCGCGGAAGAGCCGGTCGCTGTAGCCCGCGTGGAAGATCACCTCGCCGAGCAGCACGAAGAGCGGGATGACCGTGAAGCCGTAATTCGAGAACACGGTCCAAACTTCCGAACCGACGGTGCCGTTCAAAAGGGCCGCGAAGCTTTGCGGCGGGTTCAGCGCCAGCAGGCCGCCGAACCCGGCCAGCAGCATGGCCAGGCCGGGGGACATGCCGGTAAAGAGAATCAGAACCAGCATGAAACTGATGCCCAGATAGCCGATCGTGGTGGGGTCCATGGGAGGGGTCTACTTTGTTGCGGCAGGGACGGTTTCCGGAGACGCCCTGGCCGTTACGTGTTCTCGGGGTTGGTTGAGTGATCGCATTCGAGGTCGCCGCGGATGCTGTTGACCATGTGGGCCCGCTGCTGGGCATACGCGTTCTTGTCGGCATGGCCGAAGAGCAGCAGGACGAAATCGGTCAGGAACGAGGCCGCCAGCAGGAAGAGCCCGAAGGCCGCGCCGTACATGAGCCACGGGTACGGAAGCTTGAGGGTTTCCGAGACCTCGCCCGCCCGCAGCAGCACGCCCGCGCGGTTTGCGAGCTGGCAGCCGAGCAGGGTCATCAGCAGGGCCCCGCCGAAAACGTTGCAGACGCCGACCCGGCGGCGCGTCGTCGCGGAGTAGTTGCGCGTGAAGAGGTCGAGTTCGACATGGCCGCGCTTGCGCTGCGTATCGGCCAGGGCGAGCGCGGCGATCAGCGCGCCGAACAGGCCGGAGAGCTCGTAGCTCGCGCTGAGCGGGTGGCCCGCGAGACGGCAGGCCACGTTGAGGCCGGACAGCAGCACCAGCGCGACGAGCAGCGCGCCGGACACCGCCATGCCGGCGGCGCAGAAGCCTTTTTCAGTTTTGATCAGTTTGAGCAGCATGGCGAATCAGAGGATGGAATGTTGTACAGCCTGTGTTGCCGGGACGGCTTCCCTAACCGCCCGCGGCGGCGGCCCTATTTCGCCATTTTCCCGCGGATGAAGTCGATGACGGCTTTTCCGTCCACGCCTTTTGCGGTGACGCGGGCGACGTATTCGTCGACCAGCGGCTGCGCGGTGGCGCGCAGCGTGGCGCGGTCCTCGGCTGAAGGCTCGTTGACCGCGAGCCGGTGCTGCTCTTTAGACCAGGCGAGCGCCTCCTGCACGTGCTGGTCCACATACGCTCCCGTCCACTCGGCCTGTTCGAGGTAAAGGGCGTCGAGCGTCTGCTTCACATCGGCCGGCAGGGCGTCGTACTTGGCCTTGTTCATGACCACCGCGAAGCTGATGACGCACAGGTCGGTCTTGAAGACGAACGGGCAATAGGACGCATAGTTCATGTCCTTGAGCACCTCGCCCGAAGAGACGTTGCCTTTGACGACGCCCTTCTGCAGCGCGTCGGGCACGTCCGACTGCGGCATGGCGACCGGTGCCGCGCCCAGGCGCTTCATCACTTCCGCGCCGGTGCCGGAGGAGCGCAACGGCATGTTCTTCAGGTCCGCGAGCGACTTGATTTCCTTCGTGCTCATCACCATGGCGGGCGGACAGGTGAAGAGGGTCAGCACCTTGACCTTTTCGAACTCGGCGGGCTTGAAGGCCGCGACCAGCTCGGCCAGAATGCGGCTGGACGTTTTGGCGTCGCCGAAGAAGTGCGGCAGGTCCATGCCCTCAGAGACGGGGAAGCGTCCCGGCTGATAGCTCATCGCGAAGTTGCCGATGTCCGCCGTGCCCGCGATCACGCCGTCGAAGATGTCTTTGGCGCCGAGCAGTGTTCCGCCGGGGTAAGTGTTCACCTTGACCTTGCCGCCGGTGCGTTTTTCGACCTCGGATTTCCAGTGTTCCATCTGAACGCACGGGAAGGTCGAAGCAGGCGGGAAGTTGGCGTAATTCAGCGTGACCGTCCCTGCGGCCTCGGCCGACTCACTCTTTTTCGCGCATCCCGACAAGACGGCCAGCGCGCAGGCGGATAACACGGGCAACAGCAGTTTCATAGGCACGACACTCTCCATCCGTTTCTTTAAATAGTAACGCATGATAATATGTGCGGGAGGAATCGGCAATGGTTTTTTAAGAAAAAGGGAGCGGCGGGCGCGGGCCCCGTCACAGCTTCAGCAGCGCCCGGGCTTTCTCGAAGATCGGCGCGAGGTCGATTTTGCGGTTCGCGGTACCGAGGGTGCCGTCGAAAACATGCACGGCCCGCTCCTGCTCGAGGTTCGCGATGAAGCGCGCGAATTTAGAGGAAGAGCCCTTGAGGTTCATCAGCACTTCGACCGACGCCGTGCCGCGCGTGACGGCCTCGCTGATCATGCCGGTCGAATCCGCCGTGACGAAGAGCCGCTCGCACAGCGTGACGAACGCCGGGATCGGATTGAACGTGTCGCGGCTGAAAATCAGCTTGTAGTCGAACGGATAGGTGTCGATCAGCGCCTCGACCTCGGGCGGCGTGCGGCGCGACGTGGTAACCCAGCGCTCGCGGCCTTCCGTTGCGGCAAAGAGGCGGTCGAGCTCGCGCCTCATCGCGTCGGGGGCCATCGCGGCAAACGCGTTCGGCCCGCCGACGATCACGGCGGCCGCGGGTTTCTGCGGCGTGTGGCGCTGGCGGAACGCCGCGACGCCCGCCTCGTAGAAGGCCGCGTTGGTGGAGGTCAGGTTGACGGGGATCGGAAGGATGTTCGGGTAGTGGGCGGGCCGGTCAAAGACCGGGGCGAGGATACAGTCGAAATTCAGCTTCTTGTAGCCGCCGGGATAGAGGATCGCGGCCACCGGGATACCGCGGCGCCGCGCGGCGATCTTGCCGGGGTAGAAGGCCGTCGAGCCGGTGCAGACCACGGCCGCGTAATAGCCGTCGGTCTGCTCGATCTTGAACGGGTAGTCCAACACGAGCCCCAGGCGGTCCACCAGATAGGAAAGCGCCTTGTGGAATCGGGTCGGGTAAGAGGTGCGGACGCAGTCGTAATCGTATCCCAAGGCGGAGCAGAACGCCTTCGATTGGTTCTCGTGCCCGGGCTTGCCGTCGGTGACGATCAGGAGTTTCTTTTGCATGGCGCGTTCCGATTACAGGGTCAGCGAACGCCACTCGGCGATCTCGCGGCGGCGTTGGGCGGACCAGGTCTCCGGATCGGTCTCCGGCGGAAGCGTGTTGGTGACCAGCGCGCCGCCGCAGTGCGGGCAACAGGCGCCGGCGCCGAGCGGTGCGCCGCAGTGCGGGCAGCGCCGCTCCAGCAGCTCGCCGCAGACCGCACAGTGCGTGCCGCCGGCCGCGGAGACCGGCTGCGGGCGCGGCCAGAAGAGGAGGTCCCCGTTGACCACGTAAGGAACGTTGGTATAGCAGAGGGCATTGGGGCAGAAGGCGTGGGCTGGCAGAGGGCCGGCGGCCGTCGCCGGTGAACGGGGATCGTCGGACGCGGATTCGAGGGGGACGCCCAGCAGCGACGCGATCCTCTCGACCGTCTCCCGCGCGATCTTGGCCGACTGCCCAGACTCCAGCATGCTGATGGCCGACTGTTTGCAGCCCACGGCCTCGGCCAAGGCGCTCTGGGTCATGCCTTTTTCGCGCCGGGCTTTGGATAACTGCCGACAGAAAGCTATGGAAAGTTGTGCCATTCCGATGAACCGAATCCTGTTGATAACAACGTGGAAAT
The DNA here is from genome assembly GCA_964579865.1 of uncultured Lentisphaeraceae bacterium. Lineage (GTDB taxonomy): Bacteria > Verrucomicrobiota > Kiritimatiellia > RFP12 > UBA1067 > DAOPZC01. The sequence goes on from CAZOIS010000002.1 coordinate 34,371, forward strand.
AGTATGCCGCAACACGGGGGTTATCGACAAGCACAAGATATCGACAGAATATGATAAGAGCTAAGTATCTTCATAATAACAAGTTATGTCTTATCAACAGAGTTATTATAACCTGTTTATAACCTTTAATTTGATAAAAGTGATAACCTGTCGATAAGCCGTGGGCTTTACACCGGATCGCCGGATTCGTTATAGTGACGCGCATGTTTACCGGATATACGCCAGAACTGATCGCTGATCTGAAAAGCCGCTGGTCACTCCTGCAGACGCGCATGGGGCAGACGCGAGCGGAGGGCCTGCTGGTCGGCACCAACGTGAATCTGCTGTACCTGTCGGGCCGCATCTTCATGGGGTTTGTTTATATCCCGGCCGAGGGTTCGCCGTGGTTCTTCGTGCGGCGCCCCTGCGGGCTGACCGGCCAGAACGTGGTCGAAATCCGCAAGCCGGAGCAGATACCGGAAATCCTGTGCGCCGCGGGCGTGGCCTTGCCCGGCGAGGTGTTGCTGGAGGGCGATGAGCTTCCCCACAGCGAATGGGTCCGGTTGGCCGCGGTTTTCGGGACGGCGCCGGCGGCGGACGGCTCCGCGCTGCTGCGGCGGAGCCGCGCCGTCAAGACGCCCTATGAGATTCGCCTGATGAAAAAGACCGGCAGCCGCCACGCCGCCGTGGTGGCGCGATTTGCTTCGGTCTACGAGCCCGGGATGACCGACCAGGCGTGGTCGGTCGAAATGTTCCATCTGATGCTCAAAGCCGGCGGCCTCGGCTTGTTCCGCGTCGCGGGCGAGAGCATGGAGGGGTTCATGGGCACGATCCTCGCGGGCGACAACGGCGGGGCGCCCTCGCCGTACGACTTCGGCCTGGGCGGCGCCGGGCTGCATCCGTCTTTTCCCGTGGGCCAGAGCGGCGTCCAGCTGAAGGAGGGCATGTCCGTCATGGTGGACATCGCGGCCAACTTCTACGGATATCTCACCGACTGCACGCGCACCTTCGCCGTCGGCAAGCTTGCGCCCAAGGCTTACGACGCGCACCAGGTCTCGATCGACATCCAGCGCGCCATTGCGGCGGCCGGCGTGCCCGGCGCCCGCTGCGAGGACCTCTATCTGCTCGCGCTCAAGAAGGCGGAAGAGGCGGGTCTGTCCGACTGTTTCATGGGCCTCGCGCAGAAGGCGAAGTTCGTGGGGCACGGCACGGGCCTGGTCATCAATGAACAGCCGGTTTTGTGCGCGCGCTCGAAAGAGACGCTGGAGGCGGGCATGTGCATCGCGCTCGAACCCAAGTTCGTGATCCCCGGCACCGGGGCGGTGGGGGTGGAGGACACCTTCCTGGTCACTCCCGGCGGCATGGAGGGGCTCACCCCCTGCGATCCCGGCATCGTCACGCTCTAAAGCGGAGGGGCGCGGGACGGTGGAAAAGCGGGTCAGAGCCTTGCTGGCGGAATTCGGCGTCACGCGCTGCGGCGAGGTCGCGGTGGCGGACCTCGTTTTCAACGCGGCGTTCCGGGAGGCCTGCGCCTCCAACCAATGCGGGAAATACGGCACGAATTGGGCTTGCCCGCCCGGCGTCGGCTCCCCGCCCGCGTTGGAGGCCCGCGCCCGACGCTTCACGCGCGGGCTGGTGATCCAGACGGTGTGGCCGATCGAAGACATGTTCGATTTCGACGGCATGCTGGCCGGGGGCGACCAGCACAACGCGCTCTTCAGGCTAGTTGCGGAGAGGGTTGCGCCGCTGCTCTCGTCCGGCGAAACGCTGGCTTTGAGCGCGGGCGCGTGTTCGGTTTGCGACACCTGCACCTACCCCTCTGGCGAACCCTGCCGGCGGCCGGACAAAGCCATGGCCTCGCTCGAATCCTACGGCATCGACGTGGCCGCGCTCATCGGGCGTGCCGGTCTCTCCTACACCAACGGCCCCGACACGGTCTCCTATGTCGGAATGATCCTGTACTAGCGCCCCCGGTCAAAGTTTCACGTGCCTCAGGCGCAGGGCGTTGCCGATCACGGAAACGGAGCTGAGGCTCATGGCTGCGGCCGCGAACATCGGCGAAAGCAAGACGCCGAAAAAGGGATAGAGCGCGCCGGCCGCGAGCGGGATGCCCGCCGTGTTGTAGAGGAAAGCGAAAAGCAGGTTTTGCCGGATGTTGCGGAGCGTGGCGCGGCTCAGGCGCCGCGCGCGGAGGATGCCGTCGAGATCGCCTCTCACCAGGGTGATGCCCGCGCTCTCGATCGCTACGTCGGCGCCGGTTCCCATCGCGATGCCGACCTCCGCTTGCGCGAGTGCGGGCGCGTCGTTGATGCCGTCGCCGGCCATGGCCACGAGGCGCCCTTCACCCTGCAGGCGCTTGACCGCCTCCGCCTTGTCGCCGGGCAGCACATCGGCTTGCACCGTGTCGATGCCCAGGCGGCGCGCCACCGCTTCAGCCGTGGTGCGGTGGTCGCCCGTGAGCATGATCACGCGGACCCCGGCCGCCTGCAGAGCGGCAACGGCCGCCGCCGCCGAGGCTTTGACCGGATCGGCCACGCCGATCAGGCCCGCCGCCCGCCCGTCGATCGCCACGAAGACCACGGTCTGGCCCTCGGCGCGCAGACGGTCCGCCTCGTCGGTCCACGCGGCGGCGGCGATGCCGAGCCGCGTCAGCAGGCCGAGGTTTCCCAGCGCCACCTCGCGCCCCTCCACGCGGCCGGTTACGCCCAGTCCCGTGAAGGAGCGGAAGCCGGTGACCGCCGCCGGACCGACGCCGCGCGCGGCCGCGCCCCGCACGATCGCCTCGGCCAGCGGATGCTCGCTGGCCTTTTCCAGCGCGGCGGCGCACGCCAGCACCTCTCGCTCCTCGGCGCTGTTCCGCGTGAGGACCGAGGCCAGCTGCGGACGGCCTTCGGTGAGCGTTCCGGTCTTGTCGAGCACCAGCGTGTCCGCCCGCGCCAAGAGTTCCAGCGCCTCGGCGTTTTTGATCAGCACGCCGGCCATGGCCCCGCGCCCCACGCCCACCATCACCGAGACCGGCGTGGCGAGGCCGAGTGCGCACGGGCAGGCGATGATCAGGACCGACACCGCATTCAGCAGGGCATAGGCGAGCCGCGGTTCGGGCCCCCAAGCCAGCCAAAAGCCGAACGTCACGAGCGCGAGGGACACGACCGCAGGCACGAAATATCCGGCGACCACATCCGCCAGCCGCTGGATCGGCGCGCGCGAGCGTTGGGCTTCCGCGACGCGTTTGACGATCTGCGCGAGCAGCGTGTCGGCACCGACCTTCTCGGCTCTCATCACCAACGCGCCCGTGCCGTTGACGGTCGCGCCGATGAGCGGGTCGCCGACCGCTTTTTCCACCGGCACCGCTTCGCCGGTGACCATGGATTCGTCGACGCTGCTTTGGCCTTCGCAGACGGCGCCATCCACCGGGATCTTCTCGCCGGGCCGGATGCGCAACCGGTCGCCGGGCAGCACCTCTTCCAGCGGCACGTCCTCTTCGGTCCCATCGATGCGCAGGAGGCGGGCGGTTTTGGGCGCGAGGCCCAGCAGCAGTGTGAGCGCCGCGTTCGTGTGCGCCCGTGCCCGGAGCTCCAGCATCTGGCCCAGCAGCACCAGCGTGGTGATCACCGCCGCGGCTTCGAAATAGACCGGCGCGCCGTGATGGCCGGCCGTCGGGAGCAGGTGCGGCGCCGCGAGCGCGAAGACGCTGTAACTCCAGGCCACGAGAACGCCGAGCCCGATCAGCGTGAACATGTTGAAATGGCGGGTCGCGAGCGACTGCCCGGCGCGCACGAGGAACGGCCACCCGCCCCAAAAGACCACCGGCGTGGCCAGCGCGAATTCGAGCGCCTGTTCTAGCCGCAGCGGAACCCGCGCGGGCAGAAATCCGAGGTGCGTGGTCATCGCCAGAACAAAGACGGGCAGCGTCAGCGCGAGGCTCGTCCGGAAACGCCGGCCCATCAGGAGCAGCTCGGGATTTGGAGCGTCCTTCTCGGCCATGACGGGCGCGCCTTCGGGCTCCAGCGCCATGCCGCACTGGGGACAATCTCCGGGGCCTTCTTGCCGCACGCCGGGGTGCATGGGGCAGGTGTAGACGGCGTGTTCATCCGGCGCAGGCGACGCCGACCGGGGTTTCCCGCTGAGATAAAACTCCGCATGACGGCTGAACTGTTGCAGGCAGTGCGGACTGCAGAACCCGTAGGTCGCCTCGCCGTAGCGGCAACGGTAACTGGTCGCCGCCGGCACGGTCATGCCGCAAACCGGATCGCGTGTTTCGTTCATGGCGAGAAGAGGGGATATACCGCTGCGTTGTCAAACCAGGTCGTCTCGCCCGCCGCCTGTCGGGTGCTGAGCAGCAGCACCAGCGTGTCCGCGTCGGCCGGCACCTGCACCAAGCCGAAGGCCCGCCGCCAGCCGTTCGAGGAGACGTCGTCGAACCGGATCATCACGTCTTTCGCTTCCGCGTGCCAGCGGCCCGCCCGATTCCAGCGCACGCGGATGCGCGGCGCGGTGCCTTGCGCAAAGGCCTCGACCGCAAAGCGGTTCCCGGCTTGGACGGGTGCCTTGCCGATGAAGCACCCCTCGCCCACGCCCTCGGCGCGCAGCGAGAACGTGTCGCCCAGCCCCTTGCCGGCATCGGTGCCGGACACGCCCTGCGTCATTTTCTCGTGCTGCCAAAAACTCCAGCCGGGCGGCATTTGGCCTTTGCGGAAACCCGCGCCACGCCCGGTCGGCGCGGGCGTGCAGGCGCTGTTCGCGAGCAGGTTCGTCAGCGTGCCGGCCTGACGGCGGCGCTCAAGGATGGCCTGCGCGTTGCGGGGATTCCGCAGGACGCTCAGCGTCTCGGTGAAGCCGGGCAGCGTGCTCTCCCACGTCGGATTTTTCGCACGGCTGGTTCCCTTCCAGATGATCCAGTCCATCTTTTCGCCGTAGACCCAGACGTATTCGTCCGCGGCGTCGAGCGCCTGCGCGAAATTCAGCGCGAGGTGGTTCAGGCGCGAGCCGTTCACCTCGCCGAAGTACCAGGGCGAGTTGGTCGGATTGGTGTACATGTCGAGATAGAGGCCAAAGCCCGCCAGCACCTGCGTGCGGTATTTGACGCGGTTCTCCGGGGCGACCAGCGTCAGCGCCTTGTTTTGCACCGCCCAGACCGACAGATAGAAATCCTGGTTCTCGGCCTGATAGCGGTAGCCGTGCTCGTTGCCGTCGATCATGCGGGCTCCCGGCGGCATCGCGTCGAGCATGCCGTTCAGAAAGGCGGGCCAGAGGTCGCCCGCCTCGGCCACGGTCGCGGCCGGATCGTCGTAGCCCATGTAATAGGAAGGATGCAGGCTCAGCATCCAGAACGAGAGCAGGGAGATGTCCGGATATTCCGCGGCCATGCTGCGCATCACCTGCGCGCCGCGCCGGCGTGCCAGCGCGGCCGTTTCCGCAAAGGGCGCATCGCCGGGAACCAGGAAATATTGTCGCGTTTCGGGATAGTCCTCGGGATCGATCAGGATGCCTTTGGCCTGCCCCTCTTTGGCCAGCCAAGCCAGGGTGCTGAGGTTATGCGCGAACGTGGCCCAGGCCGCGTCGTCGTTCCACGCGAGCCGTTTGCGGGGGGCCCAGAAGGTGGTCAGAAAATTGTGCTTCAGGTTGCGCGAGGCGCAGAGCCGCAGCACGGCCGCCTCGTCCTTGAACCACGCCCGGTTCCAGGGCGGGTCGTTCATCACCGTGCCGTAGCCGATCCGGTGCCCTTTTTCCGGCTCAAGGCTCAGCGCCAGCGAAATGCCGTCGAGCGGTTGCTGTGCCCACGCGTCGAGGTTGCGGGCCACGTCCGCAGGCCGCACCGCGAGCAGGTCCCAGCTGTGCCCGATCATTTTTTTCTCTGCGCCCCAAACGTCGCACGCCAGTCCCGCACACAAGACCGCCAGTATCGCCGTCCGCCGCTCCCACCTTTTCATGCCCCCCTCCTTTTCGTAATATCTGAACAACTGTACCAAAGCGTTCTCTCGTTGACACGAAAAAGGGCTGCGGGACTTTCCGCCTGACAACCCGAGCTTAATACGATATCCTGAAGTCCAAAACTCGGGGGAGAAACAAATGAAAGTTCAAGTCTGGATCGTGGCCGGCCTGCTGGCCGGCGCAGCGGCGGCCGAGGCGGGAACCGTGAAGAAGATCTATGTCGCGCCGAACGGCGATGACGCCGCGTCAGGTTCGTGGTGGCATCCGTTCGCCACGTTCGAGCGCGCCCAAGAAGCGGTGAAACAATTCAAGGAGGTTCCGCACGCGGAGCCGATCGAGCGCATCGAGGTGCTTTTCAAAGGCGGCACCTACGCGCTTGCGAAACCGGTCTTGCTCCAGCCCGCCCACGGCGGCACGGCCGACTATCCCGTGATCTACCGCGCCCGCCGCGGCACGCCGGTTTTCACCGGCGGCCGCACGATCACCGGCTGGACCGTCGGCGCGGACGGCGCGTGGACGGTCCAGCTTACCGAGGTCAAGGCGGGAAGCTGGGACTTTGCCCAGCTCTTCGTCAACGGCGAGCGCCGCTTCCGGCCGCGCCTGCCGAAGCAGGGCTACTTCACGTCGGCCGACAACTTCGAAAAGAACGACAACGGCATCAACGGCTTCCTCTACATGAGCAACGACCTCAGCGCGGCGTGGGCCAATCTGCCGGATATCGAGTTCCACGTATTGCACGTCTGGTCCGCCTCGCGCATGCGCGCCGCCGCGATCGATCCGGAAAAAAAGGCCGTGAAGTTCCCCAAGACCCGCGCCTTCAACGCCTACTGGTCGGATTTCAAAAACCGCCGCTACTGGGCCGAAAACGTGAAGGAGGCCTTCGGTGCGCCCGGCGAGTGGTATCTTGACAAGCCCACCGGTACGCTCTCGTACATGCCGTTGCCGGGCGAGACCCCGGACACCGCGCGCGTCGAAGCGCCCGTGCTTTCGCAACTGCTGATCTTCCAGGGTTTCGAGAACCAGCCCCTTGTGAACACCACGCTGGAGGGCCTGGCGTTCCGGCAGTCGCAGTGGGTGACGCCGCCCGAGGGCAACTTCACGCCGCAGGGCGAGATGAACATCCCCGCGGCCGTGGAATTCGTGAGCGCGCGCGGCATCTCCGTGCGCCGCTGCGCCTTCACCCAGCTCGGCGGCTACACGATGGGCTTCGGGCCCGGCGCGCACTCGAACACGGTCGACCGCTGTCTGATGACGGACCTCGGGGCGGGCGGCGTGAAAATCGGGCCGCCCTTCGTCGGCTACCGCATGGCGGAGGCGCCCAAAAACGTCCTGACGCCCGACGCGCCGGATGGCCTCGCCAAGACCACCTCCGCCATCACGGTCTCCAACTGCCGCATCACCGGCGGCGGCCGCATCCACCCGGCCGCGCACGGCGTCTGGATCGGGCACGCCTCGTACAACCGCATCCTGAACAACGAGATCAGCGACCTCTATTACACCGCGGTCTCGGTCGGCTGGGTGTGGGGCTACGCCGAGCCGTCGCGTTCGCACCACAACGAGGTCGCGTTCAACCACATGCACCATATCGGCCAGGGCGTGCTGTCGGACATGGGCGGCGTCTACACGCTCGGGATCTCGTCCGGCACGACGGTGCATGACAATTACATCCATCACGTCCACGCGTTCGATTACGGCGGGTGGGGCCTCTACACCGACGAGGGCTCGACCGGCATCCGCATGTACAACAACCTCGTCAACAGCGTCAAAACCGGCGGCTTTCATCAGCACTACGGCCGCGAGAATGTGATCGAGAACAACATCTTTGTGAACTCGCTCAAAGACCAGGTGCAGCGCACGCGCGACGAGCAGCACCTCTCGTTCTGGTTCCGCAACAACATCATCTACTGGGACAATGACGGCACGCTCCTCGGCAGCAACTGGAAAGGCGGCGTGCGCGGCGAAAAGGACGGCAAGCCCACGCAGCACTACGAGCTCGGCCCCAACCTGTACTGGCACAGCTCGGGCAAACAGGACGTTTTTCCGGGCAAGAAGACGCTGGCGCAGTGGCAGGCCGAAACGGGGCAGGACGCCGGCTCGCTGGTGGCCGATCCGCAGTTCGTGGATGCGGCCAAGGAGGATTTCCGTCTCAAGCCGGAGTCGCCCGCCGCGAAGGTCGGATTTAAGCCCTTCGACCCGTACGCGTCAACCGGCCCGCACGATCCGGACGCGCTGCCTAGGCACGAAAGCCGCCCGGTCCCCACGATGTACGAGATCAAATAACGAAACGCTTCGTCCGAGTCAGCCGGCATGGACCGCATGACCCCAGAGCAGCGGCACCGCTGCATGTCACACATCCGTGGCCGGGACACCGGCCCGGAGTGGGCGGTGCGCCGCCTGGTGCACGCGATGGGATTCCGCTACCGGCTGCACGTGAGGGGCCTGCCCGGCACCCCCGATCTGGTGCTGCCGCGCCACCGCAAGGTCATCTTTGTGCACGGCTGCTTCTGGCACGCGCACGGCTGCCGCGCCGCGCGGCAGGCGCCGGCCACGCACCGGCGCTTCTGGACAGAGAAGTTCGTGCGCAACGCCGCGCGCGACCAGGCGGCGTTGCGCGCGCTTTGGCAAGCCGGCTGGCAGGTGCTGGTGGTGTGGGAGTGCCAGACGAAAGATCCCGCGCAGCTGCGCGCGATCCTGGCGGCGTTTCTCGCGGCGCCTCCGGGTGCGGCTAACTACGCGCTCGATGACCAGCACGCGCTTTATGGACTGGTCGCCGAACGGCCGGAGGAGTAAGGGGACGGCGGTCGCGGAACGGTACGCACCGAGGCCGTGCGCCTTCGCCGAAACCGTCGCACAGCCCCTACTGCATAAGCATCAGCAGTCCCGATTTGCTGTGCAGCACGCGCAGGCGGCCGCTGCCGGCGAAGTGCGAGTCGTCGATGTGGTCCGCGCCGCTGCCGGTCGCGCCGTAGGTGCCGACGCTCTTGAAGAGGTCGCCGTAGCGCAACCAGCCGACCGTCTCTTCCACGCCGGCGCCGAGGTTAATTTTTGCGGTGCTGACGCCGAAGGCGGGCATCTGAACCACCGCGTCGTCGGGGATCGCCGCGCTGGTCGCGAGGTCCAGAGTGCCGCTGCCGCCCACGACCACGGCGAGGCTGTTGGTGCCGAGCGTGCCGGTGGCGCTGACCGCGAGCGTGCCGTTGCTGACGATCGTCGCGCCGCTGTAGCTGTTGGTGCCCGTGAGCGTCAGCGTGGCGGAGCCCAGCTTGAGGAGCGTGACCGCCCCTTCGATCGCGCTGCCCTCCAGCCCGAAGGAACGCGCCGAATTGTTGCTGACCGTCAACGTGGCGGGCGCGCCGCTGACGATGCGCTGCGTGCCGGAGTGGTCGTTCGGGCCGGCATAATGGATATCCGACAAGCCCGCAAGGATCTGGTCACAGCCGTTCATGTCGAACACGCAGAGCGCCTTCTTGTCGCCTTTGCCGATGGTGAGTGCGGTCGTCGTCGGCAGGCCGTTGGTGGCGTTGAGGCGGATCGTGCCTTCGGCGAATCCCGTGCTGCCCCAGACGTTGCTCGTTGAATGGATGACGAGTATGCCGTTGTCGTTGCGCAGCAGGCTATTGCCGGTGCCGATGTTGACGCGGCTGTTCAGCACGATCACGCCGTTGCCGCGCATCGAGAGGCTGCATGACGCCGCGTTCGTGATCACGGTGCTGTCGTCGGCGCCGAGCGCCAACGTGCCGCCCGCCGTCGAGCTCTCGATGTAGGCGGAGCCGATGCACGCGATGACGCCCGCCCACGTCCCCGTGCCGCCGTTCTGGTTGTAGGCGAGGCCGCTGCGGTAGTCGCTGCTGCCGTCGAGCGTGAGGCGTTCTCCGGTGACGGCGATGTCTTTTCCGAGGTAGAGGCGGTTCAGCAGGGAGCCCGTGCCGCCGTAGAGGCGAGTGGTGCCGACGGTGGAACCGAGCGCGCTGCTGTGGGATATGGTATACGCGAGGTTGGCCGTTCCCAACACGCCGAACGTGGCGGCGCCGTCAAAGGTGTTGGAGCCGCCGAGCGAGGCGTTGGACTGCACGGTGAGCGTGACGTTTGAGCCGGCGATCACGCTGCCCGCGCTCTGCGTAAAGAACGCGTTCGTGCCGACCGCGATGCTGGAGCCTTCGAGCGCGCCGCCCAACACGAGCGACCCTCCCGTGTTGACCGTGGTCCCGCCCGTATAGGTGCAGGACCCCAGTAGCACGGCCGAACCGGAAACGGTGAGGCCGGCGCCGGCGCCGGAAATCGCCGCTGCCACGTCCTGCGTGAACACCGTGCCGGACGCCACGGTGATCCCGTCGCTGGCGAGGGTTCCGTTGACCGTCAGCGCGCCGCCGTTGAGCGCGACCGCGCCGCCGAACGTGTTGGCGTTGTTCAGGGTCAGGAGGCTTGTGCCGCTCTTGATCAGGCTACCTGCACACGTCAGTGCTCCGCCGTTGAAGGTGAAGGCCTGGGTGTCGCTGCCGACGGTGACGGCCTCCGGTGCGACGCCTGTCGGCACGATGGCGACGGCCGGCGCGGCCGACCCGGTGTCGTCAAAAACGACGGCCATGCCGTCGGCATAGGTCGTCGGGGTCCAGTTTTCAGACGTGGTGTCCCAAAGATTCGCAGTCCCGTCGCCTTGCCAGAGCAGGTACGGGACGGCGCCGGAGCCGCTGATGGTCAGCGTGACGCTGGTCTCGCCCACGGCGAGCGTCGCGTTCGGATAAGTGCGGTCCAAAGCGAGCGAGCCGCTGTTGTCGTCCAGTGCCGCATAGGTGGCGAGCGTGTAGGTCCCCGCCGGTGCCGAGCCGTCGGGCAATTGCAGCGCGATCACATTCGCGCCGTTGAGGACCAGCGTTCCGGCCACGTCCAGCCGGTCGGCCAGTCCGGTGCTCAGCACGTCGCAGGCGAGTGTGGCGCCCGTGAGCGTCAACGCGGCGCTGCCGGTGTCGGCCAAAGCGAGGACGCCCACACCGCCGAGGCCTGGCGACAGGATGCCGCCTGCCGCCACAGACACGAGGCCGCTGACCGTGCCGGTGCCGCCGAAGGTGGCTCCGGCTTGGACGGAAACGGCGCTTTCGGCAGGCAAGGTGCTGGTGAGCAGGAGCTTGCCGGCCGACACGGTGACGCTTCCGGTGTTGGCGTTCGCGCCCGACAGCGTCCACGTGCCGCTGCCGGTCTTGACGAGGCGGAGCCCGGCGGCGATCGGACCGGAGAGCACACCGTTGCCGGCGCCGGTCAGCCAGAGGGGGGCCGGCTTGGAGGCCCCGCTGTCCACCGTGACCGGTCCGCTCAGCGTCAGCGTCTGTCCCGCCACCGTATTTTCGATCTTGCCGCCGTAGGTGCTGCTGTTCGCCGAAAGGATCCGGATGGCGCGGTCGCTTGAGCCGCCCGCCGCACCGGTGAACTGGAGCGTGCCGGTCGTGTTGTACGGCGCATTCTGGCCCAGGGCGATCTGCGTGCCCAAGCCGATCGCGCAGGGCTGTCCGCCGTCCGCGAGGGTGGCGGTGCTGATGATGCCGTCCTTGATCGTCAGCGCACCGGAGAACGAATTGCCCGCGTTATTCAGGTAGACGGTCCCGTTGTCGGTGCGTCCGACGTCGGCAGCACCGAGCGCGATGAGCCCGTTGACCGAGATGACGCCTGGGCCGCGGAACGAAAGCACCGACGAGCCGGTGATAACGCCGTTGAGCGTCAATGTGGTTCCCGCGGTTTCGTTAAAGAACTGGAGATCGCCGGACACGATGAGCGGCCGGTCGGTGGTGGCCGACGACGAACCGTTATAGTACAGGCGGCCGGCTGCGCGCAGGGTGCCGTTCGCAACGGTTGTCGGGGCCCCCAAGGCGCTGGCCCCGCCGCCGATCGTCTTGATCGAGTTGAAGTACAGGTATCCGGCGCCGTTGGTGACAGGACCCGTAAAGGTGTTGGCTCCGGTAAGCTTGAGCGTGCCGCCGCCGGTCTTGGTCAGGCCGAACGAGCCGCCCGTCTCGCCGATGATGCCGGAGATCGTCAGATGGTGGTTGTTGTTTTGCGTCAAGGTCCGCGTGCCGCTGAGCAGGATCGGCAGCGAGAGCGTGTCGGTGATCGCGGAGGACGCCGATGTCGAGACGATGTTGCCGCCGAGGGTGAGGCGGTTGCCGGAGAGCGTGAAGGCCGCCGTCTTGCCGCTGGAGGCGTCGTTCAGCAGGTTGATACCCGCGAACACCGTGTCGGCGTCAAAGTTGTTGGCCGCCGCGGTGCGCGTGCCGCCGGAGAAGGCCAGCACGGCGCTGCCGTCCTGGGCGGGCTTGCTGCCGCCGCTCCAGTTGGCGTCGGTCTGCCAGTTGGCGTCGATGCCGCCGCCGTTCCAGGTGAACGTCGCGGCCTTTAACGCGGTAACCAGCAAACCAAAATACAGACACACCGTTATTTTTTTCATCACACACCTCCTAAGTTGGATCAAATCAAATCATTTTTCAGGCGGGTCGGCAAGAGAATGCGTCCGCACTCCTGGTCCGTGCCCAAGCAGGTTGGTCGCCCGGCCATCTGCACACTACTGTACGAGGATCAAAAGTCCCGACTTGCTGTGCAGCACGCGCAGCCGGCCGCTGCCGGCGAAGTGCGTGTCGTCGATGTGGTCCGCGCCGCTGCCGGTCGCGCCGTAGGTGCCGACGCGCTTGAACACATCGCCGTAGAGCAGCCAGCCGACCGTCTCTTCCACGCCGGCGCTGAGGTCTATTTTGGCGGTGCTGACGCCGAAGGGGGGCATCTGCACTGCCGCGTCGTCGGGAATCGCAGCGCTGGCCGCGAGGGCCAATGTGCCGTTGCCGCCCACGGCCACGGCGAGGCTGTTGGTGCCGAGCGTGCCGGTCGCGCTGACCGCGAGCGTGCCGTTGCTGACGACCGTCGCGCCGCTGTAGCTGTTGATGCCCGTGAGGGTCAGCGCCGCGGACCCCAGCTTCATCAGCGAGACGGCGCCTTCGATGGCGCTGCCGGCCGTGCCGAAGGTGTTGGCCACGTCATTGCTGACGATCAGCAGGGCGGGAGCGGCACTGATGATCCGCTGGGTGCCGCTGCTGCCGGCCTGGTGTTGCTCGATCAACCGCGCCACCTGCTGGGTTTTGCCATTGAGGTCCAGGAACGCGGTGTTGTTGACCGCGCTGGCCTTGCCGAGGGTGAACGCGACCGTTGCCGGCAGGGCGTCCGAGGCGCCGAGTTTCAGCGTGCCGTGTACGACGTTGATCGCGCTGAAGACGTTGCCGGTGGAGTTGATGACCAGCGTGCCGGCATCATCGCGGTTGATGCTCAGCGCGGCGAGGTTGATGCGGCTGTTGACCACGACCGTGCCGCCGCCACGGAACGAGAGGCTTCCGGATATGCCGCTGATCGTGTCGGCGTCCGAGCCGCCGACCACCAGCGTGCCGCTGCTGTCGCTGCCGATGTAGGCGGGGCCGTTGACGTTCGCGATCACGACGTCGCCGTCCCACGTTCCCGTACCGCCGGCGAAGAAGCGCAGGCCCGCACGGTTTCCGGAGGCGGGGTTGAGCGTCAGCGTCTCGCCGGTGACGGTCACGCCGTCGCCGACGACGAGGCGGTTCTCGGTGTTGCCGGAGCCGCCGTTGACGGTTGTTCCGGCCGCCGACGAGCCCAGCGCGTACGGGCTGTTCACGTTCAGCGTGGTGTTCGAGAGGCCGAGGACGCCGACGAGGGTCGTGCCGCCGAAGCTGTTCGTGCCGGCCAGCGTCATCGTGCCGAAGTTGGTGACGTTCACCGCGGCGCCGTCGATGCGGCCGAGCGCGCCTTGGTTCAGCGTGGCGCCAAAAGCGACCACGACGCAGGAGTTGCTGAGCTGGCCGTTCAGGGTCAGCGTGCCGGCATTGACGGCGGTCTGTCCGCTGTAGGCGCTGGCGCTGTTCAGCGTCAGGTTGGCGGTGCCGGATTTGACGAGGTCGCAGGTGCCCGTGATGGCGGCGCCCGAGAGCGTATAGCTCTTGCTGCTGGCGTTGACCTGCACGAGCGCGGGGGCGACCGGCGCGGGCGTGATCGTCACGGCCGGAGAGGCGGAGCCGGTGTCGTCGAACAGGACAGGGCAGCCGTCGGCGTACATGAACGGCGACCAGTTCGCCGTCGTCGTGTCCCACGCGTTCGCCGAGCCGTCGCCGACCCATTTCAGCGTTGTGGCGGAGCCGACGCCGGTGATGGTCAGCACGGCGGCGGTGGCGCCCACGTCGAGCGTGGCGTTGGGATAGAGATGGTCCAGCGCCAACGAGCCGCTGCCGCTCTTCGCGGCATAGGTCATCAGCGTGTAGGCGCCGGCCGGCGCGGTGCCGGCCGGGAAGCCGAGCGAGAGGACGTTCGCGCCGTTGAGCACCAGCGTGCCGGCGAGATCGAGCCGGTCGCAGACGCCCGCGACCGCGGAGACCTCGCAGGTGACGGTGCTGCCGTTGAGCGTCAGCGCTGAGGCGCCCGCATTGGCTAAGGTCAGCGTGCCGACGCCGTCCGCGCCGGGCGCGAGCTTGCCGCCCGCGGCGACCGACACGGCACCGTAGACGGTGCCGGTGCCGCCGAGCGTGCCCGTAGCGGCGACGGTCACGGCGCTGCCCGCCGCGGTCGAGCCGTTGATCTGCAGCGTGCCGGAGGAGACCGTGGTCACGCCGGTGTAGACGTTGGCGCCGTTGAGCGCCCAGACCGCCGAGCCGTTCATGGTCACGCGCATCGCGCCGTTGATCACGCCGCTCAGCACGCCGTTGCCGGCGCCGGTGAGCTGCAGCGTGGGCGTGTTCGTCCACAAATCGACGCTGACGTTGCCGCTCAGGGTGAGCGTCGTGCCGGCCGTGGCGTTTTCGAGGATGCCACCGTTCGTTTTCGTCGGCTGGGCCGTCACGGTGATTGCGCGGTTGCAGGAGGCGTTGCCCGCGCCGGTGTAGCGGAAGCGGCCGGTCGTGCCGTTGGCCTGGCCGATCGTGATCTTCGAGCCGGCTCCGATCGGGCAGGCGAGGCCGGCGTCCGCGAGCGCATCCGCGCTGATGGTGCCGTCCAGAACGGTGAGTCCGCCGGTGAACGCGTTGGCGGGGTTGCTCAAGATCAGTGTGCCGCCGTCCGTGCGGGTGACCCCGCCACTTCCCAGCGCCACCAGCCCGCTCTCGATGATCGTTCCGTTGCCCCGGATGAAGGGGGTCCTGCCGGTGCCGGTGATGCCGCCGGTCAGCGTCATGGTGCCGCTGCCCATGTGCTCGAATTGGCTGTCCAACAGGAAGTTCAGCACGCGGTCGGAGGTGGTTGCGCCGCCGGTGTAGGTCATGCGCGCGCCGACGTCGATGGTGCCGTTTTCCGCTGTGGTCGGCGCGCCGAAGGCGCACGCGACGCCCAGGTTTCCGAGCGAGTTATAGTAGACGCGGCCGCTGCCGTTGAGCGAGGTTTTGCCGGAGTAGGTGTTTGCGCCGGTGAGCGTGAGCTCGCCGGAGCCGATTTTCGTCAGGCTCTGCGAACCGCCGATTTCACCGATCGAGCCCGAGATCGTGAGGTGGTGGGCCGAGTTCACCGTCACCGTGCGCGCGGCATTCAAGAGGAGGCCGAGGGCGATGGTATCCGAGAGCGTGCCGGGCGAGGAGGCCGTGGTTGTGAGGGGGCCGCCGAGCGTCAGCCGGTTGCCGGCGAGCGTGAACGACGACAGGCTGTTGGTCTTGTTGTTCGTGAAGGTGAGGCCGGCGAAGACCGTGTCGGCGTCGAAGGTGTTGGTGGAGACGGGGCGCTGGTTGCCGGCGAACGCCAACAGCGCGCTGCCGTCGTTGTCGGGCCGGCTGCCGCCGCTCCAGTTGGCGTCGGTCTGCCAGTTGGCGTCGGTGCCGCCGCCGTTCCAGGTGAACGTCGCGGCCTTTAACGAGCTAACCAGCAAACCAAAATACAGACACACCGTTATTTTTTTCATCACACACTCCTTTGTTTGGTTCAAATCAAATCATTTTCCGGACGACGCGGCAAGAGGAGGTGTCCGCGCTGCGGCCGCTTCATCCTTCGCCGGGCACGTCCGACGCGGTCGGCCCGCTGAACGTGCCGTTCACCGCACAAGCGACCTTCGACCCGCAGAGCACGCGACTATTTCACGGTGATCAGCGTCCCGGAGTTGTCGTGCAACACCCGCAAGACACCGTTACCGGAGAAATGGGTGTCGTCCTTATGATAGGCGCTGCTGGAGGACGAGCCGTAGGTGCCGACGCGCTGCATCTTGTTGCCGTAGAAGAGCCAGCCGACCCGCTCGTCCACGCCGTCGGCCAGATGGATCTTGGCCGTGCCGACGCCGTTCGACGGCATCCACACGGTGGCGGCGTCGGCGAGCGCGACGGCGTTGGAGAGCGCCAGCGTGCCGCTGCCGCCGACGAAGACGTTGGTGCAGTTGGGGCCGAGCGTGCCGGTGCTGCTCACGATCAGGCTGCCGTTGCTGACACAGAAGGCGCCGTAAGCGGTGTTCGTGTTCGCCAGGATCAGGCTGCCGGTGTTCTGCTTGATCAGCGTGACCGCGCCGGTGATGCAGCCGTTGTAGGTGGCGGTTGCGCTCTGATCGACGGTGAGGGTGGCGGGCGCCGCGCTGAACACGATTCGCGTGGGAATCAGCGGCGTGGCCGTACACACGAGCCGGCCGATCGTCTGCCGCGTGCCGTTGAGGTTGAGTCCGCTCGTGGTGCTGTTGCCCACGGTGATCATGCCGGCGGGCGCCAGCGCGCTGTCGACATCCGTGCGCACATAATGGCCTGAGACTTCGAGCTGCCCCCAGACGTTGTTGCTGACCGCGAGGATGATCGGCGCGCCGGTATGCGCGAAGAAGGTGCTGCCGCCGATGTTGACCGGCTTTTCGGAGATGCGGATGAAGGTGCCGCCATCGGCCCCCAGCACGAACTGGCCGCCGGTCGCGCCGCCGGTCAGATCGAGGCTGCCACTGAGGCATTTGATGCGCGAGCCGTTCTGGATCAGGCCGCTCACCGTGTTGCTGCCGCCCGTGCTGCGGAGCACGCCGCCGTACCCGGTGCTCGCATCGCCGTAGAGCGCGAACGTTTCAGGCACGGTGATGCCGCCGCTCATTTCGATCCAGCCGCCGTCCTCCACCAGCGTGGTTCCGTTGGTGCTGCCGAGCGCATAGGGGTGGGTGATGCGCAGCACGCCGCCGGTCTTGACCGTGGTCGCGCCGTCATAGCTGTTGCTGCCCGCGAGCACCAGCGCGCCGGTCCCGTACTTGGTCAGCGCGTAGACCGAATTGCTGTCGCCGAGCGTGCCGGAGACGGTGACCGAGGCGGTCCCCGCGCCATTGTTGGTGATGCACCAGAGCTGGTTCTCCGTAAAGGTCACGTCTTCGGCCAAGGTATAGCTGCGCGAGGACGTGGTCAGCGGCTTGGCCAAGAGTCCGCCGGCGCCCAGCGCGATCGCGCCGTCGCCGGCCGCCACCGTGAAGTTGCCGTCGCGGTTGAACGAGATCCCATACAGGCTGATGGCCGCGCTGACCGTGGCCGTGGTGCCCGCGTCGCCGAAAATGGCGTAGGTCGTGCCGTCAAAGGCGGGTAGCGCGTCGCCGGCCCAGTTGTTGGTGGTGCCGGTCAGCAGGTCGGTGCCTCCCGCGTCCCACGTGGCATTGACCGGCGTCACGGCCGGGCTGCTCAGGACGTTGAGGAGACCCGTGTCGGTGAAATGCGCGTCATCGATATGGGTCGCGCCGCTGCCGGTCGCCCCCCAGGTGCCGCTGACCTGCTGCACGCCGTTCAGGAACAGCCGGTTGACGGTCTCCATCAGGCCGGCGTTGATCTTGACTTGGGCGCCGTCGGCGATCCGCAGCGTGGACGCGTCCGCGAGCCCCGTCGCCGTGCGCAGCTCAAGGACGCCGCCGTTGACCGTGGCGTTGGCGAGCGCGTTGAGCGAGGCGGACTGCGCGATCACCACCGCGCCGGTGTTGACGATGAGATCGCCCGTCGTGGTCGATGTGGCGTTCGTGATCAAGATCGTGCCCGTGCCGTTTTTGACGAGGCTGACGGCTCCGGCGAAGAGGCCGTTATACGTCGAATTGACGTTCTGGTTGAGCGTGAGCGTCGCCGGCGCGGGGCTGGTGACCGTGCGCGTGCCGGACTTGGCGGTATTGCTGAGGAGACGGCTGACGGTCTGGTTGTTGCCGTTGAGGCTCAACGTTCCGTTGGGGCCGTAGTCGACGCCGAGCTTCACGATGGTCGATTCGGGCAGGGCATTCGTGATGTCCAGCCGCAGCGTGCCGCTGGCGACGAGCGTGTCGCCCCAGGTGTTGCCGGCGACGCCGAGCACGGTGAGCCCGCCAGAGTCGGTGTAGAACGCGTTGGCACCGAGGTTGACGGGTTTTTTGTAGAAGGCAATGGTGCCGCTGGCGTTGATCACCATGTCGCCGCTGCCGCTCGGGATCACGCCGCCGACGACGGCCAGCGTGGCGCCGCCGTTGGCGTTGAGGCGGATCTCGTTGAGCCGCGTGAGGGGGCCGCTCAGGGTGTTGCTGCCGCTGTAGCTCAACAGGGAAGAGCCGTAGCTCGGACGCTGGCCGCTGAGCGTGATCGGCTCGGCCAGATCGATGCCGCCGCTGAGCTGGAGGCAGCCGCTGTTGCGGCAGAAGACGACCGTGTTCCCGGTGGTGCTGCCGAGCGCGCTTGAATGCGTGACCGAGAGCTGTCCATTGCTGACGGTGGTGACGCCCTCATAGGTGTTGGAGCCCGAGAGCGTCAGGCTCGAATTCGTGACGGAGACCCACAGGCCGCCCATGCCGCCGAGGGCCCCGCCCAGCTTCACCGCGCTGTTGACGCCGTACACGGTCCGCGTCCCGCTGAGGGTCAGGGGCAGGTTCACCGTCTGGAGGTTGGCGGATAGATTCCGCACGTCGCCGTCCAGCGTCAGCCCGTTGCCGTCCAGCACAAAGGCGCCCGCGCCCGCGTTGAAGGTGAGGCCCGCGAGGGACGTGCCTTCGTCGAGCGTGTTGGTGTTGGTCAGCTTGGTCGAGCCGCCGAAGAAGAGTGCGTCGCCGGCCGCCGGATAGGTGGCGTCCCCGTCCCAGTTGGCGGGCGTCTTCCAGCTCGCGTCGCTGCCGCCGCCGTCCCACGTGCGGTCCGCGGCACCTGCCGCAGACGTCAGAAAAGCCAGACCGGCCGTCAGAATCGTCCCTGTCACTATTTTCACGTTCGTCACTCCGTTCTCTCTGTGGCTACCTAATCGAAATCATGGTTCCCGAGTTGTCGTGCAGGACGCGCAGCAGGCCGCTGCCCGCGAAATGCGTGTCATCGATGTGGTTCGCGCCGCTGCCCGCCGCGCCGTAGGTGCCGGCCCGCTGCATTTCGTCGCCGAAGTAGAGCCAGCCGACCCGCTCCTCCACGCCTGCGGCGAGGTTGATCTTGGCGGTCACCGTCTCCGCCGGCGGCATGATGACGGTCGCCGCGTCGGCGACCGCGACCGAGTTGGAGAGGAGCAGCGTGCCGCTGCCGCCCACCGCGATGTTGGTGCTGTTGTTCCCGAAGGTGCCCGTGACGCCCACGGCCAGAACGCCGTTGCTCACGCTGAAGCCGCCGGACGTGGCGTGAGCGCCGGTGAACAGCAGATTGCCGGTGCCGAGCTTGACGATGCTCACGGCGCCCGTGATGTTGCCGTTGTGCACGCCGTTTGCGCTCTGGTTGACCGTCAGCGTCGCGGGCTTCACGCTGAACAGGATCCGCTTGACGGCGACGGTCGACCCCGTATCGAAGGTTCCCACGGTTTGGTCAAGGCCGTTCAGATCAACGAGCGAACTGTCCCCGCCTGAGCTGCCCTGCCGCAGCGACATGGTCGGCAGAAACGCGTTGGGCACATCGAAGCGGATGAATTCGCCGCCGGCCACCATGGAAGACATGGTGTTGCCGGCGACCGCGAAAATCACTCCGCCCCCGCCCGTGTGGCAAGTGACCGAGGTCGCGGTGACCGGCTTTTCTGAGAACCGGATCCAGGCGTTCGCCAGCGCGGAGCAGATGAGGTAGCTTCCGTCCACGCCGCCGGTGATTTCCAGCGGGCTCCCGCTCTCGGCGCGGATCCGTCCGTTGTTGGCCGTGATTTTGCCCGCCCAGATGTTGCTGCCCGTATTGCTCCTCAGCGCGCCGTACCAGCTGCAGCCGGGAAGTCCGTCGCCCGAGATGGACAGCGGTTCGGCGACTGTGATTCCGCTGCCGCCGTCGATGCGGAGATAGCCGCCGTTCTTGACTTCCGTGGTGCCGGCTGCGCTGCCCAGCGCGTTGCCGTGCGTGATGACGGCGACCCCGTTGGTCATCACCGTGGTCTTGCCCCGATAGGTGTTGTTGCCGGCGAGCCGCAAGACGCCGTCGCCCTGAAACGTCAGATCGCAGGGCGCATCGTTGTCGGAAAGCGCACCGGTCACGTTGAGCGTCGTGACGCCCGTCCCGTTGTTGGTGATGCTCCAAAGCTGATGATCGGCGAAGACGACGCCCGCATCGATCGCGTAAGTGCGTGACGTCGTGTTCGGAACGGCCGCCACGATGCCGTTGAGGCCGTTCGTGATGATTCCCGCGCCGAGGGCCAACGTGAAGGCGCCGTCCGCGTTGAAAATCATCCGATTGAAACTGACCGCCGTATCGACGACCGCCGTGGCGCCGCTTTCGGCGAACGTGGCGGTCGTGTAGCCCTCGAAGCCGGGCAGGGCGTCGCCGCTCCAGTTCGCCGCCGTGCTCATGTTGGCGTCCGTGCCGCCGCCATCCCAGAGGGCGGCGGTCGGGCCGGTCGGGCCGGCCGTGACGCTGACGACGCCCGTTCCGATGAAAAAGGTGTCATTCACGTGCTCGGCGCCGCTGCCGGTCGCGCCCCACGTGCCGCTCGCCTGGGGTTCGCCGTCCAGATAGAGCTTGCCGACGGTTTCGGTGACCCCCGCTTTAATCTTAACCTTCGCACTCGCGGCGACCGCGAGAATGACGGCGTCCGGGAGCGCTGCGCCGTTGCGCAGTTCGAGCGTGCCGCCGTTGACCCGGAGGCGCCTCGTGGCGACGAATCCGCCGGTTTCCGCCACGGCGAGGGTGCCGTTGTTCACGATGATGTCGCCGGTGGTGGTGGACATGGCGTTGGTGAAAGTGAGCGTTCCGTTCCCGTTCTTGACGAGGCGGACCGCACCGGCCAGGGCTGCGGGGAAAGTGGTGTTAATGGTCTGGTTCACGGTCAGTGTCGCCGGGGCGGCGCTGGTCACCGCCAGATAACCGGGGGAGGAGTTGGGAATCTGGCCGACGAGGGAGCCGAACGTCTGGTCAAAGCCGTTCATGTCGAAAACGGCTCCGCCGTTTGCCCAGTCGATGCCGAGCCGGAGTTCGGGGTTTGACGGAAAGGCGTTCGCGACCTCCATGCGGA
Source organism: uncultured Lentisphaeraceae bacterium (assembly GCA_964579865.1). Lineage (GTDB taxonomy): Bacteria > Verrucomicrobiota > Kiritimatiellia > RFP12 > UBA1067 > DAOPZC01. Next base: position 55,644 of record CAZOIS010000002.1, read on the forward strand.
CCCGGTTGCTATATCTGAGTTGCAATCCCGTGAGCGTGTTGCCGCCCACCGCGAAAACCACCGTGCCGGGGTTTTCCGTCGCAAGCGGGGCGGACGAGCCGAGTTCGATCGGTTTGTTGGTCACGACGAGCAAGGTCCCGTCGTAGGTGTAAAAGACGCATGAGCCACTGCCCGCGACGTGTTTGAGGCCGCCGGCAAGGATGAGCGCGTTGGCCCCGCTTTCCACCGCAATCCGCGTCTCGTCCCGCTTCGAGATGAGGCCGCTGAGGATGTTGGTTCCCGGGCCGCTGTAAAGGCTGGCCGCGTAGTTCGGCAGGCGGAATTTCAAGGTGATGGGCTCTGCGATCTCGACGGAGCCGCTGAAGCGGAGGGAGCCGGAGGTGGTCGCGTCGACCAGCGTGCCGGAAAGAGGGCTTCCCAGGGCGTTGCCGTGCGTGATTTCCACCCGGCATCCGTTCGAGATCGTGGTGAAGCCCTCGTAGGTGTTGTCGGCCGTCAGTTTCAGCGTGCTGTTGGTGATCGCGGCGGTCAGCCCGCCCGCGCCGCTCAACACGCCGTTGAGGGTGACCTGCTTGCCGACGCCATACACGGTGCGGACGTCGCTCAGGGCGAGTGGCAGGTTGAGGGTCTGGACGTTGGCAGACAGGTTTGAGATGTTGCCGTCCAGCGTGATGGCGTTGCCCGCGAGCGTGAATGCGCCCGCGCCGCCGTTGAACCCGATTCCCGCGAAGCCGGTTCCCGCCGTGAGGTCGTTGATGTTGCTCAGCCGCGACGTGCCGCCGAAGACGAGCGCGTCGCCGGCCGAAGGATAGGTGGCGTCGCCGTCCCAGTTGGCGGTCGTTTTCCAGTTCGCGTCGCCGCCGCCGCCGTCCCAGGTGCGGTCCGCGGCGAGCGCGGTCGCCGCCATCCACGTACAACACATTCCGATAGCGATACTCAGATACGTCGTGTTCATCTGTTAAGGCCTTTCACCAAAGAGCATATAAAGGAGCCGGTCGTTGTGCGGTTACCGCAAAGAGAACAGGGTTCCGGACTTGCTCAGCAGGACGGTCAGGACCCCTTTGCCGGCGAAATGGGTGTCGTCCTTGTAGGTGGCACTGCTGCTGGACGAGCCATACGTGCCGACCCGCTGCATCTTATCACCGTAGAAGAGCTGGCCGACCGACTCGCTCACCCCCTCCGGGAGACTGATCTTTGCCGTGGAGATTCCCGCGGCGGGCATCTTGACTGTGGCCGAATCAGCGATGGCGACCGAGTTCGAGAGTGTCAGCGTGCCGGTACCGCCCACGACGATATTGGTGCTGTTCATGCCGAACGTGCCGATGGCGTTGACGAGGAGGGTGCCGTTGCTCACAACAAAGCTGCCGTACGTGGAGTTTGTGCCCGAAAGGGTCAACGCGCCGGTTCCGGTTTTAACAAGGGTGACGGCCCCCGTGAGGCTGCCGTTGTATTCCGAGACGCCGCTCTGGTTCACCGTCAGCGTGGCCGGCGCCACGCTGAAAAGGATTCGCGCATCCGGGCTGGTGATTCCGGTTTTCAATTGTCCGATCGTCTGATCGTTTCCATTGATGTTCAAAAGAGAACTCTTCGAACTGGCGGAACCCTGCAAGAGCGTGGATGTAGGCGGAAGCACGTTGGGCAGATCGAGCCGCATGAAGCTTCCTCCGGCTTCGAGCTGCGACCACGTGTTGTTGGTGACAGCCAGTATGGTCGCCCCGCCTCCCGCGTGGGAAACCATGCTGTTGCCGCCGAGGGTGATCGGTTTCCCGGAAAAACGCAAAAAGGTTCCGCTGTCTGCGCTTACGACAAAATAAGCGCCCACGGCACCTGTTACGCCACCGAGGATGTCGAGACTGCCGCCGAACACCCGTATGCGGGAACCGATGCCGGTGCCGGAGGTGATCAGGCCGCTCCACGTGTTGCTGCCGCCCGTGTTGCGGATGGTACCGGCATAGTTGAGCGCCGTTTCTCCAACGATCGTGACGGGCTCGGCGGTGTTGATGCCCCCGCTCAATTCGAGCCAGCCGCCATTCTCAACCACGGTCGCGCCATTGGTGCTTCCGAGCGCGTTGGAGTGGCTGATACGAAGCACGCCGCTCGTTTTCACCGTCGTCGTTCCGTCATAGCTGTTGTTGCCGGAAAGAATGAGCGCGCCGTTACCGGCCTTTGTCAGGCTGTACGGTAAGCCCCGGTCATCGATCACTCCCGACACGTGCAGCGTCGTCGCGCCCGCGCCATTGTTTGTGACTGTCCAAGTCTGACTATCGGTCAGCACCAGATCCTCGGCCAGCGTATACGTCCGCGACGTCGTGTTCGGAACCTGCGCGAAAATGCCGCCCTGACCGTTGGTCAGAACACCGGCACCGGACGCCACGGAGAAGTTCGTGTCGGCGTTGAAGGTCATGCCATACAGGCTTGCCGCCGTATCGACGGTTGCCGTGATGCCGCCTGTGGCGAAGACGGCAAGCGTCGTGCCGTCAAAAGCCGGCACCGTATCGTCCACCCAGTTGGTCGCCGTACTCAAAAGCGTGTCTGCTCCACCATCCGCGTCCCATGTGGCGCTTACGGGGATGATCGCAGGGTTGCTCATGACCGTGATCATCCCCGTACCGGAAAAGTGGTCATTGTCGATGTGCATCGCGCCGCTGCCGGTCGCGCCATAGGTGCCGCTCGGTTGCTGAACACCGCCCAGGAACAGTTTGTTCACCGTCTCGTTGAGCCCCGCGTTGACATTGACCTTCGCGCCACCGTCCTCGATGGCCAGGGTGGCATTGTCCGAAAGCGCGTCTGTGGCGCGAAGCTCCAACGTTCCTCCCGCAATCACGATGTTCGTGCTGTTGCTTAAGCGGGCCGTCGTGGCGACGACCAGCGTCCCGTTGCTGACCGTATAGGAGCCCGTGTTGGAAGAGACCCCGTTCGTCAGGATCATTGTCCCTGTCCCGCTCTTCACGACACTGATCGCATTGGTGAACACACCCTCGAACGAACTGCTGGCCAGGCTCTGGTTGATGGTCAGCGTGGCCGGCGTCGGGCTGGTCACAACGCGCATGCCGGTGTTTTTTGTGCCGTTATACAGACGTGCGGTGACTTGGTCAAAGCCGTTCAAGTCAAGCGTGCCGAGCGGACCGTAGTCCAGCCCCATGCGGATCGAGGCGGTCGGCGGAAGCGCGTCCTTAACGTTCATACGGACGGTTCCTTTGGCGATGGTCAATTCGCCCCACACGTTACTGGCCACATCCATGACGGTCAGCGTGTAGTCGTCGGCGTAAAAGGTCGCCGTACCCATCGTGAGCGGGGTTGTCCGGATATTGAGTATGCCGCTGCCGTTGACCACAAAGAACGGGTTGTTCGTGAGGCCGCCCGTGATGTTCAGAACCGTCCCGCCGTTGATGACATGGCGTCCGCCAGACGAATAAATCATTGAGCTGATCGTGTTGGTGCCGGACCCGTTGACCAGACAGGCTTTATTGACGTTCGCCCCCGTAAAGGTTAACGGCTCGACGAGCGTGATGCCGCCGCGCAGATCAAGGGCTGCGCCCCGGGACGTGTTGATCGTCGTGCCGCTTGTGGTCGTGCCCAGCGCGTTGGCGTGCGTGATGACAACGGTGCCCGTGCTGATGGTCGTCAGGCCCTCGTAGGTGTTGTTTCCCGCCAGCGTCAGCGCATAGAAGCCCGTCTTCGAAAGGCCGCCCGTTCCGCTGAGGACACCATTCGCCACGAGATTGCCGTTGCTGGCATTGAAGGTCTGAGTCGCAGCCAGAGTCATCGGCAGGTTGACCGTTTGGGTGTCATTGTCGAGGTTCACCAGGCTGCCGCCCAGCGTGATGCCGTTGCCCCAGAGCGAGAAGGCGCCCGCGCCGCTGCTGAAGGAAAGACCAGAAAAGGCGAGCCCTTCGGCCAGGTCGTTTGTGTTGCTCAGACGGGCGGTTCCGGCGAAAAATAGCGCGTCGTTCACGGACGGCACGGTCATGTTGCCGTCCCAGTTGTCGGCGAGGCTCCAGTTGGCCGCCGTGCCGCCGCCGTCCCAGGTGCGGTCCGCCGAGTATACGAGGGAGACACAAAAGACCAAACTGAACGCCAGAGCCGTTCTCATTTTCATGATCACCTCCTTATGGTCCTTTAACGCAGAGCTCGCACCGCGCCCGAAGATGCGGCCGTCAAGAAGCAAGATCTATACTACAGTATTTTGAGCATTGTGCCCAAGGGCAGAAGGATAACTTCACCCGAAGGAAGTTGCCTGGCAACCTGTCCGGTCGGCGAGACGATCTTCGCGAGCTGCGCTTGGCTGAGACTGGCGGAAGAGCCGATGAAAAGGTGATTCGCTCCTCCCAGTCGCAGGTTTCGCAGAAGCAGCTGTCCCTCCCATGTTTGGCTGGCGCTGTCTGCGCAGGTCAGCGTGCAGGCACCGCCGCCGAAGTCGATGACGGCCGCGCCGTCCACGTCCAGGCTGCCCGCGGTCTCGGAGAGGCCATTCAGCAGCAGCGTGCCGTTGACGAGGCGCAGTGGGCTGGCGTCGGCGATGCGCTCGGAGGCGGCGAGCCGTAGCGTGCCCGCCGCGAGGGTCGTCGTGCCGGTGTAGCTGTTCGCCGCGACGAACCACACCGTGCCGGTGCCGGTCAGCGCCGCGCCGCCAGGGCCCGCGATGCCGCCGGTGATGAAGAGCGCGTTGGTGCCGCCCGCGACCGAGACCAGCTGCAGCGTGTTGCTCGCGGTGATCGGCCCGCTGAGGGTCACGTTGACGTTGGAGGCGCTGCCGACGGCGGAGGCGCCGCCGGTCGCGAAGGTGACGATGCCGCGCGCGAACGTGAAGGCGCTGTTGGCCGGGCCCTCGAAGGCGAAGGTCGGCACGTCGTCCGGCTGCGTGCCGGCGTCGCCGAGCTGCAGGGCGGAGGTCGAGTTCCCGAGGACGCTCTTGCCGCTGGCGGGCACGTTGGCCGTAACGAGGACACGTCCGTTCCGGATGGTGGTCACGCCGTTGTAGGCGTTCAGGCTGCTTCTCAGTCGCAGGGTGCCTGCGCCGGTCTTGCGCAGGTGGCTGTTGGCGTTGCCGGTGTAGATGTTGAGCTCGCTGAAGAGGTCGAGGTCGACGTCGTCCGCGCCGTCGTTGATGTCGAAGATGTGGGTGTTGGATTGCGTCGCCGTAGCCGTGTTCGTGGGCCCGCACAGCGTCAGCTGACCGCTGGTGATGCGCGCGCAACTCTGAGTGCCGACATAGCTGAGAATCATCTCGGCGCCGTTGACATAGTTTTCCATCGGCGCGTTGTACCCGAGCACCGCACCGTCACCGAATAGAAGCGCGGGGCCTTGGCTGGCCAGCGCATGGACATTCTGCTGGATCGTGCTGCCGGCCTCGGTCAACAGCGAGCCGCTCCAAATATGGATCGCCTTAAGTGCGAGGTTATAGCCGCCCCCACTCCCTTTGGCGAGGACCAGCGTGCCGGGCCCCGTTTTCATAAGGGTCGTGTTCGCGCTGTCGGCGACCACGTTGGTCACTGCGCCGAACGTCAGGACCGTCCCCGCCTGCGTGACATCGAAGGCATAGACATTGGTGGCCACGGCATACGTGAACCCCTTGTCGGTCCGCGTGCTCGGCCCGGTGTAGCGCAGCACGCCGCCGTCGAACACCAGGTTGGAGCGATGGCTGGTCGCTTGACCGAGCGCGCTCGGCAATCCGCCGTTGGTGAGGCTGTTGACGCTGAGCACGCCTTGGCTGATCTTGGTGGCTCCGGTGTAGGTGTTCATGCCGGTCAGCGCAAGCGTGCCGAGCCCCAATTTCTGCAGGTTGAGCGCGTGGCCGCCGGAAGGATTGCCGAGCGTATCGCTGACCTCAAAGAGTCCGTCTGCCGCGTTGGTCGTATTGAGCGCCAACCATGAGCCGGGCTTGAAGCCCGTCGTGGCGGTTCCGAGCGAGGCGATGGCGCTGACGTCTGAGGAAGAGAATTCGCCTGGACCGCCGACGTTGAGAGAGAGGATCGCGCCGCTGTTGACCGTGAACTTGTCGGCCGAGAGCGGGCTGCCGTTGTAGAGCGCGCTCTTTTGGCCGGCCTGCAGTATGCCTGCGCTGACGGTCGTGACGCCCGCGTAATCGTTTACGCCGCATAACGTGAGCACCCCCGCGCCGGCTTTGGTGAGCCCGCCCGCGCCGGTGACGCGGTTCGAAACGGTCATGTCCGCGCCGGCGGCGGTCTCGAAGGTGCCGTTGCCGACTCCCATCGTGATGCCGCGGGTCGCGTCGTCGAGCACGCACGGACCGACGGCCAGCAAGGTGGCACCATTGCTGATGACCAGGTGGTCCGCCGCGAACTCGGCCGGCGCGAGGCCGAGGGTCTTTTCGGAGAGGATGCGGAGTTTGCCGCCGCCGATGACGGTCTGCCCGGTCTGCAGGCAGTTGGTGCCGGAGACGGTCAGCTGTCCGGCACCGAGTTTGACAAGGCGCAGCGCGCCGGAGAAATTGCTGTTGTATTCGGTCGTGCCGCCCTGATTCACCGTGAGGGTGGCGGGCCCGGTGGAGCTGGTGATGGTGCGGACGCCGTCATTGGTGATGACGCCGGTCAGCGTGCCGACCGTCTGGTCGTTTCCCTGCAGGTCGATGTGGCTGTTGCGCGAGTAGGAGACGCCGACCTCCAGCGACAGAGAGGCGGGCCAGGCGTTCGGCACCTCGAGCCGCAGGGTGCCGCCCGAGACCTCCAGCGGACTGAACACGTGGCCGGCCACGCCGAAGACCGCCGTGCGCGCGCCGTGGACGAAACACTTCTGGCCGCTCGCCAAGATCGGCTGGCCGCTGATACGCAGGGCCGAGTCGGCCGCGCCGTTGCCGGTGTCGAGGATCACGGTGGAATTGAAGCTCGTGATGCCGCCGGTGATGTGGGTGAACGGCGCCTGGTTGGAGATGCGGGCCTGTCCGCCCGTGATCGTGATGAGGCCGCTGTAGAGGTTGGAGCCGCTCATGAAATTCATGGAGCCGGAGTTCTGATTCACCAGCGTGATCGGCTCCGCCACGGAGAGGCCGCCATGGATCTCGATGCCGGTGCCGGTCGCGATGGTCGTCCCGGCGGAGGGTGACCCCAGCGCCTGCCCGTGCGTGATCAAGAGGCGTCCGCCGGCGTTGACGACCGTTTCGCCTTCATAAGTGTTGGCCGACGAGAGGGTCAGGGTTTTTGACCCGGTCTTGGTCAGACCGCCCGAGCCGCTGACCGGGCCTGCGAGCTGCAGGTCGCCGCTGGCGGCATTGACGGTACGCGGGCCGTCGAGGATCAGGGGCAGGGCGACCGTCTGCGTGTCGGCGTCGTTGTTGACCAGGTCTCCGCCGAGCGTGACGGCGTTCCCGCTGAGCAGAAAGGCTCCGGCGCCGCTGCTGAACGTGAGCCCCGCGATGGAGGTCCCGGCGTCCAGGTCGTTCGTGTTGGCGAGTCCGGCCGCGCCGCCGAAGACGAGCGCGTCGCCGGCCGAAGGATAGGTGGCGTCGCCGTCCCAGTTGGCGGGGGTCTTCCAGTTCGCGTCGCTGCCGCCGCCGTCCCACGTGCGGTCTGCCGCAACGGCGGTCGCCGCCGCCCACACACACAGTCCACCGAGCGCAACGCCCAGATGCAGGGTCTTCATTCGTCAGATCCTTTCCTTCTCAAAACAGGATTCTTCCTCGGCTCGCACCCGCTCACTGCAGGCTGAAGAGCGTCCCGGATTTGCTGAACCGGACGGTCAGCACCCCTTTGCCGGCAAAGTGGGTGTCGTCCTTGTGGTCGGCGCTGCTGCCGGACGAGCCGTAGGTGCCGGCCCGCTGCATCTTGTCGCCGAAGAAGAGCCAGCCGACCTTTTCGTTCACGCCGTCATTCAGCTGGATCTTGGCGGTGCCGACGCCGTTGGACGGCATCCACACGGTGGCGGTGTCGGCGATCGCGACCGAGTTGGAGAGCGCGAGCGTGCCGCTACCGAGGACGAAAATGTTGGTGCTGTTGGGCCCGAACGTGCCGTCGCGCGTGACCGCCAGCGTGCCGTTCGTGACGGTGAAGCTGCCGGTCGTCGAGGTGAACGCGTTGGTCAGCGTCAGCGTGCCCGTGCCGGCCTTGAGCAGGCTCGCCGCGCCGGTGAAGCGCGCGTCGATCAGCGTGTTGTCGCTCTGGTTCACGGTCAGGCAAGCGGGCGTCGCGCTGGTGACCGTCCGCGACGCGGACACGGACGTTTCGAGATAGAATTTGCCTACCGTCTGGTCGTTGCCCCGAAGATCCAGCGTACCGTTGGGCGAATACCAGACGCCGAGGCGGAGACTCGATGACGGCGGAAGCGCGTTGGGCACCTCGCACCGGAGCGTCCCGCCCGCGAGCATGGTGTCGGCCCACGTGTTGCCGGGCACGGCCAGCACCGTCGTCCCTCCGGAATCGGCCCAGAAGGTGCGCGCTCCCAGATTGAGCGGCTTGTCCTTGAACGTCACGGTCGCGCCGGCGTTGATGACGAACAGCCCGTTGTTGTCGGCCGTCACGCCCCCCGACACGACCAAGGGATTGCCATTGTTGGTGAAGCGGACCTGGTTCGAGCAAACGAGGGCGCCGCTCAAGACATTGCTGCCGCTCACGACGTAGAGCGTGCCGGCGTTGTTCCGTTCGCCGTTGAGGATGAGCGGCTCGGCGATCGTCATGTCGCCGCTGAGAAAGAGTCGTCCGCCCATGCCACCGTTGACCACGGTGTTCCCGTTCGTGCTGCCCAGCGCCTGCGCGTGGCTGATCGTGACGTCGCCTTCGTTGACGGTGAAGCTTCCGTCAAAGGTGTTGCTGGCGCTCAGCGTCAGCGCGCCGAAGCCGCTTTTGAGGATATTACAGGGCAGGATGCCGTCGTCGACCAGGCCGCGGACACTTAGGGAGGTCACGCCCGGCGTGTTCGTCCCGACGAACCACGTCTGATGATCGGTCAGCACGAGGTCTTCGAGAAGGGTGTAAGCCCGCGACGTCGTTGTCGGGGCCGAGGCCACGATCCCGCCCCCCGCATTGGAAATCACGCCGGAGCCGGCCGCCAGCGTGAAGGCCCCGTCCCGATTGAATGTCATGCCGTAGAACGTGGCGGCCACGTCGACGGTCGCGGTGATGCCCCCTTCGGCGAAAAAGGCGCGATTGGAGCCGTCGAAGGCGGGGACGGCGTTTCCGACCCAGTTGTCGGCGGTGCTGATCAACAGGTTTTCGCCGCCTGCATCCCAGGTCACGGCTGTCGGCGTGATGATCGGATTGCTGGCCACATACAAGAGCCCTGCGCCGTCGAAGTGCGCGTCGTCGACGAACATGGCTCCGGTGCTGTCCGGCGAGCCATAGTAGCCGCGCGGCTGCGGCACGCCGTTCAGGAACAAGTATCCGACCGTTTCGGTGACGCCGCCGGCGAGCGACACCGTGGCGCCGTCGTCGATGCGCAGCGTAGCCTGGTCGGCGAGGGCCGCGCCTGTCTGCAGCGCGAGCGTGCCTCCCGCTACCGTCACGTTCGTGACGTTGCCCAAGGCGGCTCCCGCGGCCAGGGCCAACGTGCCATTGCTCACCGTGACGGGCCCGACGGTGTCGCCGGGATAGTTGCTGAGCGTCAGTGTGCCGACGCCGGCTTTGACCAACCCGAGCGCCCCGTTCAGCCGTCCGTTGAAGAGCGTTCCGACGCCCTGGTCGACGGTCAGCGTGGCGGCGGTCGTACTTGTGAGAATGTTGGTGTAGGACGCAAGGGAGGCGGTTCCGGAAAGCTGGCTGACGGTTTGGTTGCGGCCGTTCAGATCAAAGGTCGCATGGTTGGCGAAAGACCATCCCGTTGCGCAGGCGAAAGCCAAGGCCACCTCCGGTGCGAGCGAGCCCCCCGCGCCGAACCGGAGCGTTCCGTTGAGGAGCACGATGCGCCCCTGGAAGGTGTTTGCGGCGTTCAAGGTCCAGGTGCCCGCATCCGACTTGATAAGCGCGGTTGAAGCGCCCTCCGCGATGACGCCGCCGATCGTGCCGGCCCCTCCGCCGCGCAAATGCAGCGTATAGGTGTTGAGGTCGATGCTTCCGTTGAGCGTCACGTTCGCGTTGTTGCCGTTCGGCATCGCCGCGAAAATCGGCGACGTCGCGTAAAGGGCGATGGGGTTCGTATGCGTCGCCGTGTTGTAAAAGTTCAGCCCGCCGGGGTTGAGGAGGTTGGTGGCCAGCGACCCGCCATATAAACTGACGGGCCCCGTGCCCATCGCGTTGCTGGCGTTGATGTTGACTTTGCACCAGTCGCCGTTGTTGGCGCGGACGATCAGGCCGCCCGAGAAGGTGTTGGCGCTGCTGCTGAACGTAAGTCCACCCGCATTCGATTGTTTGTCGATCACGCCGCCGCCCGTGACCGGACCGCGCAGATCCACGCCGTACGTGCCGATCTCGGCAATGAGCGTGGCCCCTTCGGGAATATCGATCGCGTTCGTGATGACGCAGGAGGCATTGCGTTGCAGGTAGATGCGCGGATGCGTCACGCCGTTCGTCACGAATTGGAGCGGGCCGCCGCCGATGGTGATGGCCGTCGTGAAGGTGGCGCCGCCCAAGAAGTCCAGCCGGTTCAACAGAAAGGGCGCCGCGATGTTCTGCACGGGCTGCAGGCGCGCTCCTCCGTCAAACTTCAGATAGGTATCGCTCGCGCTGACCGGCGCGCCGTCGGGATTCCAGTTTTCCGCCGAACTCCAGTTGCTATCAACGGTGCTGCCGCCGTCCCACGTGTAGGTTGTCGCGCAGGCGACAGACGACAGGAGCATGCAGCCCATGAAATACGTTGTATGTTTCATATCTGTCTCATCGTGTTCGCCCGCGGACTGGGCTTGGAGTTACCGAACCGTGATCAGCGTGCCCAGCGGCAGCAGGACCACCTCGCCGTCGGCGCGCTGGGCGGCTTGCTGTCCGCTCGGCGAAAGAATCTTGGCGAGCTGCGCCTCGCTGAGCGTGGCGGAGGTGCCGACGTAGAGGTGGTCGGCGCCCGGCGTCCAGTTGCGCAGCAGCACGGTGCCGTCCCACGTTTCCGCAGCGCTGTCGGCGAGCCGCAGGGTCGCGGCACCGCCGCCGAAATCGATGACGGCCGCGCCGTCCACGTCCAGGCTGCCGGCGGTCTCGGAGAGGCCGCTCAGCAGCAGCGTGCCGTTGACGAGCCGCAGCGGGCTGGCGTCGTCGATGCGCTCGGAGGCGGAGAGCCGCAGCGTGCCCGCCGCGAGGGTCGTCGCGCCGGTGTAGCTGTTCGCCGCGACGAACCACACCGTGCCGGTGCCGATCAGCGCCGCGCCGCCGGGGCCCGCGATGCCGCCGGTCACGAAGAGCGCGTTGGTGCCGCCCGCGACCGAGACCAGCTGCAGCGTGTTGCTCGCGGTGATCGGCCCGCTGAGGGTCACGTTGACGTTGGAGGCGCTGCCGACGGCGGAGGCGCCGCCGGTCGCGAAGGTGACGATGCCGCGCGCGAAGGTGAAGGCGCTGTTGGCCGGGCCTTCAAACATAAAGGTCGGGGTGTCGGTCGGCTGCGTGCCGGCGTCGCCGATGACCACGTCGTCGGGACAGTTGCCGAGCACGCTGTTGACGCCCTTGGGCACGCTCGCGGCCGCGAGCAGGCGGCCGCTGCGGATGACCGTCGTGCCGCGCCAGGTGCTCGCGTTGCTGATGAGCCGCAGGGTGCCGGAGCCGGTCTTGCGCAGGTGGCTGTTGGCGATGCTCGAGTAGATATCCAGCTTGCCCCGGAGATCCAGGTCCACCTCGTCGGCGCCGTCGTTGACGTTAAAGACATGCGTGTTGTACAGCCGGACGCCCGCCGCGTTGGTGGTCGGTCCACAGAGCAGCCACGAGCCCGCCGTGACGCGCGCGCAGGTCTGGGTGCCGATGTACTGGATCATCATCTCATCGCCGTTGACGTAGTTCTCCACCGGGTTGTTGAAGCCCAGTTCCGCGCCGTCGCCCAAGACGAGCGCCGGCCCTTGGCTGGCCAGGTTGTGCAGGTTGTGCTGGACGACGTTGCCGGCTTCGGTCTGGAAACTTCCGCCCAAGATGTGGATCGCCTTGACCGGGAAGTTGTAGACCGGCCCGAGCCCCTTGCCGAACACCAGCGTGCCGGGGCCGGTCTTCATGATCGTGGTATTGTTCCCGTCGAAGACCGCATTGGAGAGCGAGCCGAAGGTCAGCGTCGTGCCGGGCTGCGTCACGTCGAAGCTAAAGACGTTGTTGGAGACCGCGTATTTGAAGCCGCGGTCGGTGCGGGTGCTGGGCCCGGTGTAGCGCAGCGCGCCGCCCGCGAAGACGAGGTTGTCGCGGTGCGCGCCCGACTGGCCGAGGCCGCTGGCGAAGCCGCCGTTGGTGATACTCGCCACGCTGAGCACGCCGGCGCTGAGGCGCGTGGGGCCGGTGTAGGTGTTGAGCCCGTCGAGCGCGAGCGCGCCCGCGCCCAGCTTGGTCAGGCCCCGCACGTTGCCGGCCGGATTCCCGATCACGCCGGCGTACGCGAAGGCGCCGTCGGCGGCGAAGGACGTGTCGAAGGCCCAGACGGAGCCGCTCTTGAAGCCGCCGGCGGCCGAGCCTAAAGGATTCAGCACGTCGAGGTCAGCCGCCGTGAATTCGCCGGGACCGCCCACATTGAGGGCGAGGGTGGCGCCGCTGTTGACGATGAGGTTGGCGTCGGTCCACAGGGCGGTGGTGCCGCCGTACAGCGCCGTGCGCCGGGCGAGCTGCAGGGTGCCGGCGGCGACGGTCGTGGGACCTTCATACGCGGTAGGCGTGGACATCACAAACGTGCCCGAGCCGCTCTTGGTCAGCCCGGCCGGACCGCTCAGCGTCGCGGGCAGCGCGCCGCCGCTCACGACGCTCGTCGACGTCGCGTACAGGGTGCCGTTGCTGGCCGCGCCGCCACTCAGCGCGAGGCCGAGGTTGGTGACCGTGAGGCCGTTCAGGTCCAGGAGGCCGCCCGAGACCGCGAGCGGGACGGCCGGGTCCAGCGCGTCTGCGGCGCCGAGCTTCAGCACGCCGCCGCCGACGGAGACGCGGCCCGTGAAGGTGTTCGCGCCCGCCAGCGTCCAGGTCGCGGGGTCGGACTTCTGGATGGCGCTGGCGCCGGTTCCCGAGATGACGCCGCTGACCGTTCCGCTGCCGCCGCCGCGCAGATGGAGCGTGTTGGTGCCCAGTGCGACCGGGCCGTTCAGCGTCACGGCGGTCGTCGCGTTGTTGGTCATACCCACGAAGATCGGCGAGTCCAGGAAGAGGAAGACGGGGTTGGTGTGGGCGGTGGTGTTGTAGAAGATCAGGCCGCCGGGATTCTGGAAGCTTGTGCCGAGCGTGCCGCCGTACAGGTTCACGGGGCCCGTGCCCATCGCGTTGCTGGCGTTGATGTTGACCTTGCACCAGTCCTTGTCCCTGGCGCGGACGGTCAGGCCGCCCGAGAAGCTGTTGGCGCCGCTGTTCAGGGTGAGGCCGCCGTCTTGGGACAGCTTGTCGATCGCGCCGCCGCCCGTGACCGGACCGCGCAACTCCACGCCATAGGTGTTGATCTCGGCAAAAAGCGTGGTATCGGCGGGGATATCGAGCGCGTTGGTGATGACGCAGCTGGCATTGCGTTGCAGGTAGAGGCGCGGGTGCGTCACGCCGTTCGTCACGAATTGGAGCGGGCCGCCGCCGATGGTGATGGCCGCCGTGTAGGTGGCGCCGCCCAGAAAGTCCAGCCGGTTCAACAGAAAGGGCGCCGCGATGTCCTGCACCGGCTGCAGGCGCGTTCCTCCGTCAAACTTCAGATAGGTGTCGCTCGTGCTGACCGGCGCGCCGTCGGGATTCCAGTTTTCCGCCGACCCCCAGTTGTTGTCGACGCTGCTGCCGCCGTCCCACGTGAAATCCGCCGCGTGAGCCACCATAACCAGCGCACATAGACTCAGTCCGGTTGTAATCGGCTTCATCTCTTCCGGGCCTCCGTAATGATCCTTCTCCTCACAAGACTACTGCACAAAACCCCATTTAACCGTTACCATGATAAGGGTATTGGCAATGGCGCCTCAATAGTCATTTCATGCAAAAGACGGACATTCCGTGCATTTCGAGGTGTTCCCGTAAGAAGGATCTGATAAAGTGGGGACATGAAACGTCGGAAACAGATCTTTTTTCTGTTGTCGTGGAACGACTATCGCATCTTTCAAGGCATCAGCCGCTATGCGCATGAGGTCGACTGGCTGATGGACACGCGCCATTTCTTCACCAATCAGATTCCCCGGGACCGCGTGTTCCACGGCATGATCGCCATGGGGCACCGCGATCCCGCAGTCAACGCGTTTGTCAGAGAGAAGGCGCAAACCGTACCCACGGTCATTCTGGGCACCGATTCGCCGGGAGTCAACGCCCCGATGGTCGTGCCCGACAACCGGCAGATGGCCCGCATGGCGGCGCGGCATC
>CAZOIS010000003.1:0-66517 GCA_964579865.1 uncultured Lentisphaeraceae bacterium
CCAGGAAGACGGTCTCGCGGGGCGGGTCCGGGAAGCGGCGCGCGAACTCGCCGCGCCGACCTTGATCTCGTGCGTCTGCGCGGAGCCGTCCGGCTGCCGGCCCTCCCTCCCGGCGAGCTCCTCGTGGCGCAGAGGCGCGCCGGTGCCGTCGGCGGCGACGTAGGCTCGCGGGGGCGCGACCTCGCCCGAGGCCGGCCCGCCGCGCAGGAAGGCGTCCGCCGCGGGGCCGAGCAGCGCGGCGAGGCGGGGGAACTGCCTCGCGTCGACCTCCAGCCCCGTGTAGGCGCGGAACGCCGCCTCCGCCCGGCCGAACGGGTGTTCCGCGGCGCAGCGCCCGATCAGAGCGGCGACGCCCGGCGTGTAGCCGTCCACCAGCCCGAGGGCCTCGTCCAGCGGGAAGCGGCCCGTCCCGACCTCCGGACTGTGGTAGTAGTTGCGCGACACGCGGACCTCGCCGAAGAGCGTGCGGACCGTCCTCTCCTGCGCGGCCACCCGCCGCTCGCCCGGCTCCGCCCGGTCGCCGGGCACCCGCAGGCCCGGCAGCGCCAGCAGCCAGCGCAGCACGTCCCGGCACATGCCCTGCGAGGCCTCCCGCAGCCCCTGCTCCAGCCACGTGACCTCTCCGAGGTCCTTGCGCTCCAGCGTCTCGGCGGCCGCGTCCACGAACCGGTGCAGCTCCGACGCCCACGCGTCTACCGCCTCGTGGGCTTTTTTTTACCGCCCGGCCCCTCGCCCAGCGCCTCTGCCTCGCGGGCCTCGACGTACTGCCTCGCCAGCCCCATGAACCGCTCGTAGCCCCGCGTCCCCTCGCGCACCGTCTCCTCGAGCTCCGCCGGAACGTGCCGGGTCTCGTTGCGGCCGTCGCGCCAGCGCTGCAGCTTGACCCCGGTGACCTTGCCGCCGCTGCGCCGTTCGGACACCTTGCCTTGGACGATCAAGGGTATCCGCCCCATCTGCTCCAGCAGCGCCTGACTCTTACTCGCATGTGTGTTCTCGCTCATGGCCTAGTATCATAGGCCTTTTCCGGACGCTATTCAAGCGTATTCTCGTGGTTGCCAGAAATCTGTCGCGCACCCCGGTCACGAAGTGAATCCGCTTCAGACTTGCCTTTTCAATGGTAGTCAGGCATTCTTTCCCTATAAAGCGTATTTGAGAATGGAGCTCATGCGGGGAAATAATTGTGAAACGGAAATCCTTTGATGAGGACGTGTGTCATGCATACACTTTCGCGACGTGATTTTATCGGTGCCGGGGCGGGGCTTGGCCTGACGGCGCCGTTCTCTGCGGCCCTCGGCGGTGCGGGCGGTGACAAGAAGATCAAGCTGGGGCTGGTCGGTTGCGGCTGGTATGGGCTGGTTGACGTGGAGGCGGCCTTTAAGGTGGGGGGCGTCGAGGTGGTTGCGCTCTGCGATGTGGACAGTGACCACCTTCTGTCCGCGATGGACAGGGTGGAGAAATTGCAGGGCTATCGTCCGCGCGGATTCAAGCTGTACGAGGAATTGCTCAAAGTCGAGGAGTTGGAGGCCGTGATTATCGCGACGCCGCCGCAGTGGCACGCGCTGCAGCTCATCGCCGCGGTGGGGCGCAGCCTGGACGTCTATTGCGAGAAGCCTTTGGCGTATGATGTTCGCGAATGCCGGGCCATGGCTGCCGCGGCCCAGGCGAGCGGACGCATTGTGCAGGTCGGTTTCCAACGCCGCCAGAGCCCCTCGTTTCTGGCGGTCCGTGACTATCTGCGCCAAGACAAGGCCGGAAAGGTCATCTGCGCTGAAGCGGCCATCCATTTCACGGCGGGCACAAAAGATCCGGCGCCGCAAACTCCTCCTGCGTCGCTGGACTGGGACCTCTGGTGCGGCCCCGCGCCGCTGATCCCGTACAGCCCGCAAGTCGGCCACAAGAATTGGCGCTTGGAGCAAACCACGGGGCATGGCCATCTGGTGGATTGGGGCATTCACCTGATCGATGCCGCGCGCGTGATTTTGGGTGAGCCGGCGCCGCTGAGCGTCTCGGCCTGCGGTGGGCTTTACGGCCTGAAAGGTAAAATCACGACGCCGGATGTGCTGACTGCGCACTTCGAGTTCCCCTCCTGCCCGCTGACGTGGCGACACCGTTTGTGGGGCGCTGTGGAGTATGCGCCGGAGGTGTCCAACGGAATTTTCTTCTACGGGGAAAAAGAGACGGTCTTTGTGACGGACGACCGCTGGGTCGTGATCCCCAAAGGGAAAAACGCCGAGCGGCAGGAGCATAAGCTGAGCGCGGATGCGGGCAAGTTGCATATGGCGGAATTCCTGGACGCGGTGAAGACCCGTCAGCAGCCGGGATGCCCGGTTGAAGAGGGGCTGCGCTCAACCGTCGCGGTCAAGTTGGCGATGATCGCTTATGAGACGGGCAGCCGGGTCGTTTGGAATCCGGAGAACGAGTCGGTGGCCGCCAACCCGGCGGCGGAGAGGCTGCTGAAGCGCGAGTACCGTTCGCCGTGGTGCCATCCGTACCGCGGGTAACGCAGCGATGTGGAAAGGTGTATGTGAAGCAGGGCGCACATACGGAATCAAGACCGCGCAAACCGAATACGATCCGACGACAGATCGTGTTAATTCTGGTGGCGTTCGATCTGATGATCGTGCTTGTTGTGACTTGGGTTCTCTACGCCGAGAAGAAGCAATCCCTGATCGCGGATATCGACAACACGCTGCGGTCGGTCGCGACCATGGGGCGCGCCCTTTTTCCGCCCGATTACCACGACCGGATCGAGGGGCCCGAGGCGGTCACGGACGAGGCGTTTCAGGCGATTGTGGACCGGAACAATAAATTGTGTGTCGCGCTCGGCCTGGAGTATATCTGGAGCCTGATGCTGGTGGATGGCAAGACCGTGTTCACCTCCGCGACCTCGCCGGATAAGGTCGTCGGCAACCGCAGGCACGCTAAATTTTTTGAAGCCCATTCGAATCCGGAGCTCTATGCGAAGGCGTTCGAGACGATGGTCCCCACGTTCCGGACGATCCATGACAAATGGGGCCATATGCGGGTCGTGCTGCTTCCGGATGTCGACCGGCGGGGACGCAAGTTCCTGTTCGCCGCCAGCATCTCTTTGGAAAACGTGAACGGGAAATTGCTGAGGGGCGGTGGGCAATCGTTGGCGATGGGCGTGGTCCTGTTTTTCGGCAACGTGTTGGTCATCTTGTGGATTTCGCATGTGGTGACGCACCCGATCAAACGGCTGACGGCCACGATTCAGGCCATCGCGGAGGGCCAAGACGGAGGGGACGCGGATGAGGTCGGAACCTATGAGGTCCAGACGTTGGCGCATCACTTCAACCGGCTCAACCGTGAGCTGCACGACAAGATTTCCGGGCTGGAGGCATCGCGCGTGCGGCTGATCGATCAGCACGCGGAGGCCAGCAAACAGGCGCGAGACGATTTGGATAGCAGCGAGAAACGCTACAAAGGACTGCTGAACTTTGCGGTCGACGGCATTCTGATCGGCACGAATAAAGGCGTCATCACCGAGGTGAACGAGTGCATGTGCTCGCTCTTCGGTCTGGAACGTCAGGAAGTCATCGGCAAGCACATCAACCAGATGCCGTTCAGCGAGGAGGATTTCATAAACAATCCCTTCCGCTTCGATTTGGTGCGCGCAGGGCAGAGGATCGTGCGCGAACGCACGATTCAGCGAGCGGACGGCTCTGCCGTGGTCGTGGAGATCCACTCGAAGATGATGGCGGACGGCACGATTCAGTCGATCTATCACGACATCACCGAACGCAAGCGGGTTGAGCATTCGCTCCACGAGGCGTATGTGTTGTTGGAGGATGCCCAGCGTCTGGCAAAGTTGGGCGGGTGGAAATATGATTTGACGACGTGCCGGGCAAAATGGACCGATGTGGCATACCATATATTCGGGGTCAGTCCTGACTTCGACATCAATGACCCCGAGAAATCGATCGGTCTGTTCACGCCTGAGTTCCGTCCTGTTCTTTCCCGCGCATGGCGGCGGGCGGTCGAATTTGGCGAACCCTATCAGCTGGAGATGGAACACGTCCGGCCGGCAACGGGAGAGCACGGCTGGGTTTGCGTCAGTGCCGTGGCGATCTTCGAGAACGGACGGGTGGCCGGTTTGACGGGGAACGTGCTGGATATCACCGACCGCAAACGTGCGCAAGAGGTGCTGGAATTCATGAACCTGACGCTGGAAAGGCGCGTCGCGGACCGGACGGCAGAGGTCCAGCGCTATGCGGATCAGCTGCGGGAGCTGACGGCGCGGCTGATCCGTGCCGAGGAATCGGAACGTCAGCGCATGACGCATGTGCTTCACGAAGATCTTCAGCAAGGTCTGGTCGCTGCGCGAATGACGTTGGAGGTCGCGAGCCAGATGGATGTCGACGGCAAAATCCACGACGCTCTCAGCCGCGCCGACAGCATGCTTTCGCGATCGATTCAGCTCATGCGGACGCTGGTGAGAGAAATCGCGGTGCCTGCGGTGAAAGAAGGCAATCTGCCCGATGCCGTCAGATGGCTTGCTCACGAGATGAAGGAGAAATTCGGGCTGACGGTCAATCTGACCGTTGACAACGGATTGGAACCCGTGAGCGAGAATGTCTATCTCTGCCTTTACCGGGCGATCCAAGAGATCCTTTTCAATGTGGTCAAGCACGCGAAAGCCTCAAGCGCTGAGGTTATCCTTCAGAGAGAGGACGCCCGCCTGGTCCGTGTGACGATCAAGGACGGAGGGCAAGGTTTCCCGCTGGATGCGATGATGTCGGCGAAAACCTCTGACCAGGGGATCGGATTGTTCGGAATCCGCCAACGGGTCGAAGGCCTCGGCGGCAGGATGCATATCTACAGCTCGAAGGGGAACGGAACCTCGGTCGTTATTGTTTTGCCCATTCGGGATGGTCACTGAACGAGGCCTTCCGGTGTCTTCTGGCGCTCCCGGCAAAAGGCGGTTCCCGCGGTCCCTCAGGCCGCGTGCGGCGGCACGAGCTTGCGGTTCAGGCGGGTCTTTTTGGGGCTTTGGAGCGTGCGAAGGGCCCAGCCCCGTGTCCCTTTTTCAACCCGAGGCTCAAGGCTTGTGCAATCGGGCGCGGAAAGGTATAGTAAAAGCTTCTTTTTCCGAACCTTTAAGCGAGACTTTGAAACATGAGAGTTCTATCGGGCATTCAGCCCTCGGGTAAACTGCACTTGGGCAACTATTTCGGCATGATGCAGCCGGCGTTGCATCTTCAGGAAAAAGGCGAGGCATACCTGTTCATCGCCAATTACCACGCGCTGACGTCGGTCCACGATGCGGCGCGGCTCAAGCAGGATACATGGGACGTGGCGCTGGACTTTCTTGCGTGCGGCCTGGATCCCGAGAAAACCATTTTCTTCCGGCAGAGCGACGTGCCGGAAGTGCACGAGTTGGCGTGGCTGCTCTCGGTGGTGACGCCCATGGGCTTGCTGGAGCGCTGCCACTCGTACAAGGACAAGATCGCCAAAGGCATCGCGCCCTCGCACGGCCTGTTCGCCTATCCCGTGCTGATGGCCTCCGACATCCTGCTCTACCAGTCCAATATCGTGCCGGTCGGGCGCGACCAAAAGCAACACGTCGAGGTCACGCGCGACATCGCGGTCAAGTTCAACAACGAATTCGGCGAGGTGTTCACGATCCCCGAACCTTTCATTCCCGAAGAGGTGGCGGTGGTGCCGGGCCTGGACGGGCAGAAGATGTCTAAGAGCTACGGGAACACGGTCGAGCTGTTCGGCGACATGAAAGAGGCCAAGGCCCGCATCATGAAGATCGTGACCGACTGCAAGGGGCTGGAGGAGCCGAAGGATCCCGCGACCTGTAACATCTTCGCGCTCTACAAACTGTTCGCGAGCGAAGCCCAGCGCGCCGAGATGGAGGCGGCTTACCGCGGCGGCAATTACGGCTACGGTCATGCCAAGAAGGCGCTCTACGCGATCTTTGAGGAAACCTTCGCGCCGCTGCGCGCCAAACGCGCCGAGCTGCAGGCGAATCCCGATTTCGTGGAAGCGGTCTTGCGCAAGGGTGCTGAACGCGCCCGCGCGGAAGCCGTCAAAACGTTGGACAAGGCGCGCAGGGCGGTCGGGCTGGCGTAAAGCTCCGGTCGGTGAGCGGGGCCGCGCGAGCGTGCCCGGCAGGGAAACGATATGTCGATCGACGCGTTGTTGGCAGACGATTACAAGGTGGACCTGGAGGTCTTTGAAGGCCCTCTCGACCTGCTGCTTTATCTGATCCGGCGCGAAGAGGTCGACATCTACGACATTCCGATCGAAAAGATCACCGCGCAGTACATGGCGTATCTGGAAGTGATGCGCATGCTGGACTTGAACATCGCGGGCGAGTTCCTGGTGATGGCCGCCACCCTGATGATGATCAAGAGCCGGATGCTGCTGCCGGTGGAGTCGCGCGCCGCGGAAGAGGAGAGCGACGAGGAGTGGATCGACCCCCGGCTGGATCTGGTGCGTCAGCTGATCGAGTACAAGAAGTTCAAGGACGCCGCGGGCCAATTGTTGGAGCTGGAAACGCTGCAGAGCGAGGCGTTCGCGTATGGCGGCGAGATGCCCGTGTTCGAGGAAGGGCCGGAAGATGCGGGGCAGGCCTTGGGCGACATCGGACTGTTCGATCTGCTGAGCGCGTTCCAGGAGGTGCTGGCTCGGGCGCCGATGGAGCCGCTGGGCCATTTGGAGCCGATCCGCTGGTCCGTGCCCGACAAGATGGAGTCGATCATCTCGCTGACCAAGGCGCGGGGACAGGTGGTTTTTTCCAAGCTGTTCAATACCGAGTCGCACCGGGGCGAAGTGATCGTGACCTTCCTGGCGCTGCTGGAGCTGTTGCGCCTGCGCCAGATTTCACTCCATCAGAACGCCGCGTTTCATGAGATTCTTATTCTGCCGGCGGAAGACCTTTCTGCGGCCGGGCTTCCCGCGCCGGTGATCGGAGGTGGTGAACATGTCGAATCCTGATGACGTCAAGTTGCCGATGGCCTCGAGCCTGCAGCAGATCGTCGGCGCGTTGCTCTTCGGGTCGGACCATCCGCTGACGGTCGATGAGATCCGGGCCTGCCTCAAGAGCGTGGCCGGGGCGTCGGACGCGGAGCAGAATGAGACGCTGAAGCTGTTTGCCGAAGCGTCGCCCCGCGAGGTCAGCGATGCGATCGAGAGCATCTCGATCGAGCTGTCGCGCCTGGAACTGGGTCTCGAAGTGGCCCAGATCAACGGGGGATTCCGTTTCCAGACGCAGCCATGCTGCGGCCGTTGGGTGCGGAACCTGCTGAAAATCGACCGTCCGAACCGCCTCTCGCGCCCGGCGCTGGAGACCTTGGCGATCATCGCCTACCGGCAGCCGATCGCCAAATCGGAGATCGAATCGATCCGCGGCGTGGTCGTGGACCATATCGTCAAGGCGCTGATGGAGCTCCACCTGATCCGCATCGTCGGCCGCAGCGATTTGCCGGGGCGTCCGTTCCTGTATGGCACGACGTCCACCTTTCTCGACCATTTCGGGCTGAGCAACCTGAAGGAGCTGAACGAACTGGACCCGACGCTGCAGCGGTCGAAGCCTTCCGAGCGCAAAGCCGTGCACAGGAAAGAGAAACGCAAGGACGAGGCGGCGCAAACGTCCGGAATGGATGAAGAGTCGCTGTTTTCCCAGACGCCGGCGGACGGGCCCGCAGCGAAGGCGGAGCCCTCCGGGGCGTTGCAAGAGATTTTGGGTGACCGCTCGGCGGAGACGGAGAATGTCGAGCCATTGTATGACGATCAAGGTGAAGGATAAACGGGACGATGCCTTTTTTGAGTAAGATTCCGAAGCCCGATACGTTTAAGGACTTCGGCGAGCCGGACGCGTTCAACATCTGGATGAAATGGTCGATCTTTGTTGCCGCCGGCGTCTGCGTGGCCGGACTGTTAGTGTGCCTGTGCGTGGAAAGTTGCGGCAAGCGTCCGCCGGCCGCAACGGAAAAGCCGGCTGTGGCGGAAGAGAAGAAGTTGCCACCGCCGGACCTGCACAATCCAGTGCGCGAGGCCCCGGCCTCCTTCCCCCCCGATTCCAACATGCCCCGCGGCAAAGAGATCTACGCCTCCGGGCCGATCGACCTCGGCACATTCAGCGAGACGAATGACCTCGTCCGTTTCGAAGACACGCGAGTGTGGTTCGAGAGCGACAAGGACCACCACAGCGATGACGAGGACGACCATCTGGTCCACCGTGCGATGGAAGTTCCTCTCAAGCGGCTGGTGAACCTGCTGGAGAAAAAGGGCGGGTCGCTCAAGATCCAAGACGCTTACCGTCACGCGGAAAAGAACAAGATCCACCTGACCGCCTCGCTCCACTGCGAGGGGCGCGCGATCGATCTGACCTGCGAGAAGGTGGGGCTGAGCGATTTGGCGAAGCTTTGCTGGCAGTCGGGCTTCGACTTCGTGCTGTACGAAGTCCCGAGGAAATCGGGCGTCCATCTGCACTGCTCGGTCAAGCGTTCGCCGGACGCGCCGCTGCCGCCCCGGCCGGCCAAGTGAATCCGCAGCCGCGGGGCCGTGCTCTTTAATCACGGGATGATGGCGGATACGTGCGGTTGCGCGGGAGGCAGAAAGAGGCGCGCCCGGAGGAAGCGCGCCACCTAAATACACCCATTTCCTCTGCGCCCTCCGAAATGGGGTCGTGCTTCACATTTTGTGTTCTGAGCACACGCAGTTACACGAGGGTGACCGCCATTTCCGAGGCCCAGAGTCCGTGGATGTTGCAGTAGGCCGTGGCATAGAGTGTGCCCGAGGACGCGAACTTGGCACGGATCGAGACCGTGCTGTCGGTGTAGGCCGGTCCCTTGTCGGCGCCCTCGACGGAAGCGCCGTGCGCGCTGAACTCGCAGCGGGTGACCTCGATGGAGGTCTTGGCGCCGGCCGGAACGAAATGCAGCGCGATCCACGCGATGTGGTGGTTCGTGGTGTTCGGATGGGCGATCTCTTTGCCGACCGTCACCGTGATGGCCAGCGGCTCTCCGGCCTTGACGGTGTCCGCACACTCAATGACGGGCACGTGCTTCTCGCTTTTCCAGTCTGCGCTTTTCACGAATTCGGATAGCATGGCTTGGTCCTTTCTTTGGGTTGATTTGAGAGCTTTCGACACCGCATACGATGGACGCATATAGTTTAGGGGATGAGCGTCTTGAAACGCAAGAGACCTTCGAGGAAATAATAGTCGCCGTAGTTGAGTGGCACGTCGATTTCGCTGTTGCCGGGCAGGTGGCCGACCCCGTGCTTCAGGATGAAGTTGCCGTTGTCGCCGACGTCCGCGCGGTAGGCGGGCGAGCTGAGGGCGAGCAGCTGACGGACGGCCGTGTCGCGGTAAAGGACGGCTTTCGGGTTTTCCACGAAGGTGCTGAGCTCGAGCAGCGCGCTGGCCATGATCGCGGCGGCCGAGGTGTCGCGCGGCGCGTAGGGGATGTCGGCGGCCTCGTAGTCCCAGTAGGGGATCTTGTCGGCCGGCAGGTTGCGGTGGCCGATGAGAAAATCCGCGCTCTTCACCGCGCGTGCCAGATACGCGGGTTTCTTGGTCTCGCGGTACATCATGGTGAAGCCGTACAGGCCCCACGATTGGCCGCGCGCCCACGGGCCGTCCGCGGATGCGCCCTGGCCCGCGTAATAGCCGAAGACTTTGCCGTTCTGTGGATTATAATCCACGATGTGGTAAGCGCTGTTGTCGGGCCGGAAGTGGCGCCGGTCCGTTTGGTCGGCGTGGCTGGAGGCGATGTCGCTGAAGCGCTTGTCGCCGCTCTGCTTGGCGGCCCACATGAGCAGCTCCAGGTTCATCATGTTGTCGATGATGACGGGGTTGTTGAAGTTGTCCCAGGAGCGGATCATGCCCAGCCGTGGCACGAAGCGCGTGCAGAGCGCGGACGCGCCGTCGAGCAGCACCTCTTTGTAGCCGTCGGGGTTGGCGAGACGCAGGCCGTTGCCGTAGCTGCAATAGAGCATGAAGCCGATGTCGTGGTTGCCGGTGTAGTGCCGCACCTGTTCCAGCATGGCGGTGTAGCGCAGCGCGGCCTCTTTCCATTCCGGGGCCTGCGTGTACTCGTAGAGATACCAGAGCGAGCCGGGGAAGAAACCGCTCGTCCACTCTTTGGGGTCGACGGTCACGAGCTGGCCGTTCTCCCAGCGGCGGGGGAACTTGTCTTGTGTGCCTTCGAGGCGCTTGAGCATGCCGCGGTACTGCTCGGCGGCGACGGAGAACGTGTTGGGGACCATGGCGCGCAGCGCCTCGGACGTGTCGCTGGCGGCCGTTTCGGCGACGGATTCCAGCGTGCCGCCGGTGAAGAAGACGGGCTCATCGCTGAGCGGCAGAATACAGGTGTTCCCGTTCCACTGTACGCCGACAGGCGCGCCGAGGTGCGAAGTGAGCGGCAAATCTTTCACCGAGAAGGTCAGCTTGTAGACGCCTGACTTCCGATAGGCCCAGACCGCGCCGGCGGCCTGGCCGTCGGGGCGTTTCCACTGCGGGTGGAAGAGCGTGCCGTCCGCGGATTTCCACGCCTTCTCAAGCGGGACGGAGCCTGCGGGCCGCTGGGCGATGAGCGTCTTATAGGCGAGGTAGGCCGGCTTGGGGGACAAATCACGGTGCAGTATGCCGAAGTGGCTTTCCGGGTCGAGCTCGTCCGATTCCGGCGCCTGAAACTCGTACCAGAACATTCGGGCGATGCCGAGCTGGTAGGCGATGAGCTGCGCGCGCGTCAGCATTTTGGACTGCTTGGCTTCGGTGCTGCCGCGCTGGCTTTTCTCGAAGAGCCCTGAAACGATGACGGCGCCTTTGAGGTCGCTGTCGAAGGCGTAGACCGCCGCGGCCGTGCCGGTGTAGCTGTTGTGGACGCCCGTCAGCAGGGGGATGAAACGGTCGCCCTGTTTGAACCCGTTCGGGGTGAGGAAACGCTCGGCGGTGAACCCGTTCTTCGGCTGCGGTGTGCCGCTGGCGGCCGCTGCGAATTTCACGGGCATCTCTTCGGGGATGACGCCATTCTTGTACCACCAGGCTTCGACGCCGATGCGGAGCCGGTCGCGGAACGCTTCGCCATACTTTTGGGATTTGACCCACTTGCCGTCCGGCCCGCGCGTCATGGGGTTCCAGATCGGCATGCCCCCGCACTCGATCAGTATGCCGCCGCGGCGCACGTAGTCGACCAGCTTCTCGAAGCCGTCGGCGGGAAAATTCTCGTTGAAGGGCAGGACCACCGCGTCGATCGCGTAGGCGTCGATGGTCGCAAACAGCGCGTCCATGGAGAGCCGTTGCACCCGCGAATTGGCGGGGAGTTCGTCGTTCAAGATTTCGTCGGAAGGCGCGGAGTGGTCGGAGGAAAAGCCCGGATCGTCGATCACGGCGATGCGCCAGGCGCCTTTTTTGTCGGGCTTGGCGGCTTTGAGCCCGGCCTTGATGAGCCCCGGCGCGGCGAGCTTCTGCTTTTGGGTGGGCCAGCCGATTTCGGTGATCCAGATGGGCTTGGCCGCATCGCCGTGCTTGGCCATGATCGCCTTGAGGCCTGCGATCCTTTCTTCAAGATAGGACTCGGGCTCGGCGGGCTGGCCGTAGGGGTGGACGTTCATGACGTCGAAGTAGCGGGCGCCACCGGCCTGATAGAGGCGGTCGATGAAATTGGTCGGTACGCCGGCGTAACCGCCTACGGCGACGGTGAGCTTGGGGTTGACCGCTTTGATCGTCTCGTAGGACTTCTTCAACAGCGGCAAGTAGTCCTCCGGGCCGGGGTTTTTCCAGAAACCCTCGATGTTCTGCTCGTTCCAAATCTCCAGGACCGGCAGGCGCTCTTGGTAATGCTCGGCCAGCGCGCGGACGTATTCTCCCCAGCGGTCGAGGTGCTGGTGCGCGGGCGAGGCAAAGGAGGTGCTGTAGCCGAGGATCGGCAGCATCTGTACGCCGGCGGCTTCCGCGTTGGAGATCACCGTGTCGAGCGACTTGAAATCCCATGAGCCGTCCGGATCGCGCTGGATGCCGCTCCAGTCGAAGTCCGATCGGGCCCATGCGATCCCGGCTTCTTTCATGAGCCGCAGCTCTCCTGTCTGGGTCTGGAATTCGCCGCCGCGCGTCAAATGCGCACAAACTCCGTAAGGGCTCGCGGATTTCGGGGCGGCCTCCGCGTACGAGTGAAAAAAGAACGGTATAAAAAGAACACATGCCAATTTCTTCATAAAGGTCATTCCCCGATTAAAAGTGATGCCTTAGGGTAGCACACGCGTCCTTATCCGTCGATGGAGGAAGCGCGGACGCCGTCCTTTTTTCTCGCGCCGCGCGTCATACTTCTGTTGGCCTCGCACAGGGTATGATGATAAACTTAAAACCTTAAGTTAAGGAAGAAAAGCCATGACAAACTTCACGTATTACAATCCGGTGAAAATCGTGTTCGGCAAAGGCATGATCGCGGAGTTGAAGGAGCTGATTCCCGCCGACGTCAAAGTGATGATCACCTACGGCGGCGGCTCGATCAAAAAGAACGGCGTGTACGACCAGGTGCGCCGCGCGCTGGCGGACCGCGCGGTCACGGAGTTCGGCGGCATCGAGCCCAACCCGCGCTATGAGACTTGCATGAAGGCGGCGGCCCAGGCGCGCGAAGAGGGCGTCGGCTTCCTGCTGGCGGTGGGCGGCGGCTCGGTGTTGGACGCGACGAAGTTCATCGCCGTGGCGGCGCTGTACGGCGCGGGCGATCCGTGGGAGATCATGGAGGGCCGGAAGCCCGTGACGGCGGCGTTGCCGCTGGGGTCGGTACTGACCCTGCCCGCGACCGGTTCGGAGATGAACACCTTTGCGGTGATCTCGCGCGACTCGACCGGCGAGAAGCTGGCGTTCGGTTCGCCGTTCGTCTACCCGAAGTTTTCGGTCCTCGATCCGGAGACGACGTTTTCGCTGCCGATGAAGCAGGTGGAGAACGGCATCGTCGACACTTTCGCGCACGTGATGGAGCAGTACATGTGCGACGCGGGCCGCGCGCCGCTGACCGAGCGCCAGGCCGAGGCGGTGCTGCAGACGCTGGTCGAAGAGGCGCCGAAGGTCAAGACCCGGCCCGACGACTACGAGGTGCGCGCGAGCCTGATGTGGTGCGCGACGGTCGGCCTGAACGGCTCGCTCGGGTGCGGCGTGGCCGCGCAGGACTGGGCCACGCACATGATCGGCCACGAGCTGACGGCGCTCTATGGCATCGACCACGGGCGCACGCTGGCGGTGATCATGCCGGCTGTGCACCGGCACCAGCTCGCGCGCAAGCAGAAGCGGCTTGCGCAGTGCGCGGCGCGCGTGTGGGGCATCACGCAGGGCGGCGAGGCGTCGCGTGCGGCGCAGGCGATCGACCGGATGGAGTCCTTCTTCCAGGCCGTCGGCGTGCCGACGCGGCTCTCGGCCTACGGCGTGGACGCGGAAGAGGCCGGCGGCCAGGTGGCCGCGCGCCTCGCCAAGCGCGGCGTGAAGATCGGCGAGTTCGGCGACCTCGGCGAACAAGCGGTGAAAGAGATCGTCGCGCTCGCGAAATAGCGGAAGAAGGGGCAGCCGGGATCAAAAGAAACTCAAGCGACCGGGGAGTTTCGATTTCTCCGGTCGTTCTCGGAAAATTCTCTTCCTCCTACACCAGCGCCCACGGGCCGCGCGGCGTGCGGCCGAGCAGGGCCGAAGCGGCGGGGTCGTTGAGAATCAGCTCTTTGGCCGGGTCCCACGCGATCTTGCGGCCGGTGAGCATGGCGATCTGGCCGAGGTGGCCGATGCTGGCCGAGCGGTGCGCCACTTCCGCGGGGGTGAGCGTGGTGTCTCGGTTCTTGACGCAGTCGATGAAATTGCGCTGGTGGCCCGGGCTGCGCAGGCGCAGCTCGCCGGCCTCGATCTTGCTGTCGCGGATCTTGGGCGACGAGGCGTCGAAGCGGCCGCGGTCCACATACACCCAGTCGCCCTTTTCGCCGTACCACGTGGTGCCGCTCTTGACCTGCGTGCTGTCGGCGACGGTCAATTCGACGCCGTCGGCATAGCGGCAGGTGTAGCGGTAGGTCTTGGGCGAGTCGTAGATGCCGTCGGGCTCGAAGGGCGCGTAGCCCTCGAAAGCGACGGGGCCGGAGGCGTCGCGGTCGAGGCCCCACTGCGCGATGTCGGCGTGGTGGCCGATCCAGTCCATCATCTGGCCGCCGCCCCACTCCAGCACCCAGCGCCAGTCCCAGTCGTAGACGCCTTGGAACGGGCGGTAGGGGGCGGGGCCGAGCCAAAAGTTCCAGTCGAGCTCGTCCGGCACTTGAGCGTTGGGGACGGAGGGCTTGCCTCGGCCGCCGGAGGGCAGGCCGACCTCGACGCGCGCGACCTTGCCGATGCGGCCGTTGCGGACCAGTTCGACGGCGCGGCGCATCTCGCCTGAGGAGCGCTGCCAGCTGCCGGTCTGCCAGACGCGGCTGTGCTGCGCGACGGCGTTGACGAGGGCGCGTCCCTCGAGCAGGTCGTGTGTGAAGGGCTTCTCGCCGTAGATGTCTTTGCCGTGCCGCGCGGCGAAGGTGCCGATGTAGGCGTGCCAGTGGTCCGGCGTTGCGATCATGACCGCGTCGATGTCTTTGCGGATGCACACCTCGCGGAAATCCTTGATCATCAGGCAGTCGGTGTTGCCGTAGCGGTCGTCGACCCGCTTCTTGGCCGCTTCCATCTTCTTGGTGTTGACGTCGCTGACGATCCGGACGACGACGTCGTCAAGGCCGAGGAACGAGCCCATGTTGCCCGAGCCCATGCCGCCGACGCCGATCATGGCCATGGCGATCTTGTTGCTCGGCGCGTTTTGCCCGAGGACGCGGGCGGGGACGATGTTGAAGGCGGTGGCTGCGGCGGCGGACGCGCTGCCGCGGAGAAATGCTCTACGTGAAAAATTCATGTGAAGCTCCTGGAAAACTTGAGACTGGAAATTTGGAAGGACCCAAGAAAGGGACGTCCGGTCAGCGGACGCTGTCCGCGACCTTGCCGATCTCGTCGACTTTTTTCTGGTCGAGCCCGGCTTTGGCGGTGATCTCGTGAATCGACCAGTGGAGGCCTGGACGGCCTCCGGTGGTGACGAATTTCAGGTGGCGCGTCTGCACGGCGAGCGGAATGACCGTTTTGCCGCGGGTGTTGCCGTCGCCTTTGGCCACGGGGCCGTCCCAGTCTTTGCCGTTGGCCGAGGTGAAGACCTCGTGGCCGTTGGGCGTGTCCCCGCCGGATTTCTCGGTGTCCAACACGACCTCGGAAATGAAGACGCCCTCGCCGAGGTCGAGCGTGAACCACATGCCCTTTTCCGAAGCGCGGTTGGAGCTCCAGCGGGTGCCGGGGTTGCGGTCGAACGCGAGCTTCGCGTCTCGGCCGTTATGCGAGGCGTTGGCCTTCCAGTTTTTCGGCGCGATCTCGCTGGCGGCGGAGCCCGCCTGGTTCTTGATCTTGCCGTCGAAGAGCGACACGTAGGTTTTTTTGGCGGCGCCGCCGCAGGCGGCGTCGTTGAAAAACGCCTGCAGCGTGGTGAACACGCCCAGCCCGTCGGCCTTGAACATCGCGTCGGCCA
The DNA here is from genome assembly GCA_964579865.1 of uncultured Lentisphaeraceae bacterium. GTDB lineage: Bacteria > Verrucomicrobiota > Kiritimatiellia > RFP12 > UBA1067 > DAOPZC01. Next base: position 15,543 of record CAZOIS010000003.1, read on the forward strand.
CGATGGCGCGGCTGCGGTCGTCGGGCGCGGTCCTGAAGAGGTCGACCAGCCGGGCGCGCGTTTCGCCGCCGGCGTTGGCGGAGGCGAGCTTGATGGCGCTGCGCAGCGCTACGGTCTTCAGCCCCGCGTCGGTTTGGGCCGTCACGGCCTCCTCCAGCGCGCCGAAGGGGTCCATCGAAGGCCAGTCGGCCAACGCGCGCAGGGCCGTTTCGCGCAGCCCGTTGTCGGCGTCGGACAGGGCGCCGGACAAGAGCGGCAGGAAGGCCGCGTCGGGGTATCCGGCCATGAGGCCGGCAAGGGCTTTCTTTGCGGAGACGGATGCTTTTCCCCAGGCTGCGGCGAACGCGGCGGAGCGGGTGGCGGGATCGACATTCTTTGAGGCTGCGCGGATGGCTGATTCGGCCTGGTTCAGCTCTTGGTCCTTGACCACAGGCAGCCACGCCACAAGCCGCGCGAAGGTGCGGCCGTCAGCGGTTTTGCCCAAGGCTTTCCAGGCCTCTTTGCGGACCGCATCTTCCGGCGATTGCAGGAAAGGCTCGAATTTCGGCACCAGCGCGAACTCCGCGCGCTCGCCGAGGATGACGAGCACGGCGGGCTGCAGGGCGGGGTTCTTCGTGGCGAGGGCGATCAGCGTGGGGCCGGCCTCGGGCGCGCGCAGATCGTTGAGCGTCTCTTTGGCGGCGTCGCCGACGGCACCCTCGCGGTCGGTCAGCGCGTAGATCGCCGGAATCTGGTCGGCGCCCCCGATCTTGGTCAGGGCGCGGAGCGCGGCGATCACGACGGGCTCTTGGCCTGACGCGAGCAGGGCGGCGATTGCGGCGGTCTGGGATCGGGCTTCGCGGGCGGCGAGTTTGGCGATGAGTGCCGCCTGGTCGGACGGGGCGGCGGTTTTCAGGGATGCGGCCAGCGTCTTGACGGAGACGGCGTCGGCGGCGCGGATGACGGTTTGCCGGACCATGGGGCTGGCGTCTTTCAGGCCGTCGGTGAAAAAGTCGTCATCGGCGAGCAACAGGGCCTTGGCGGCCGCGGCGCGCAGGGGTTCCGGTGCGGCGGGGTCTGCGAAGACCGGCGTCGCGGCCCGCGCCGCAGCACGGGTGTTGCCGCTCGCGGCGAGGGTGCCGAAGCCCGCGGCGAGGGCGGCCATGCGGACCTCTTCGAGCGCCGGCGCGGCGGGCTTCGAGAGCGCCGCGAGCGCGTCTTCGGTGCCGATGCGCCCGAGGGCGGCGAGGGCGGCGGTGGCGACGGCGGTGTCCTTGTCGGCGAGGGCGGGACGGATGAGACCGACGTTCTTGCGGATCGCCGCGGCGCCGAGCAGGGTGCAGCGCAGGGCGGGATCGGCGTCCGCGAGTGCTCGGGCGAGGGCTTGGTCGGCGGCTTTGCCGGGGGTTCCCGCGAGCAGGGTCGCGGCCCAATCGCGCGTTTCAGGCGCTTGGAGACAGGCGGCCACAGAGGCTGTGTCAGCCGGGGCGCCAACGGCGAGCAAGGCGCGGAGGATGGCTTTTTTGCCGAAAACCGAGGTAGACGGGGCCTTGAGCAGCGCTTCGACCTTCGCCCTGTTGGTGGCCTCGACCTGGGCGTGGTAAGTGTGTGCCAAGATGTCCTGGAGAAAGGCGAAGGCCTCGTTCGCGGTGTCGGCGGTCGACGCTTTGATGCGGGCGAGGTCGGCAGGCGAGAGCCCGGCCGGGGTGTCGTCTGCGGGCCGGTCGCCGATGGCGTACTGGATGCCGTCGAGGATGTGTGCGAGGCGGACAGGATCGAGGAACGTGCGCTGGTCGTGGCCGAATGAAGTGTAGAAGACGCGGCCTTTGCCGTAGGGGCGGATCCACGAGACCGCGTAATCGTTGTCGGCGCGCTTCTGTCCGTTCGCTTCGGCGGTCGCCTTGTCGGCGAAATCGAGCGAGACGAGCACGCGCAGCTTGGCGCGGTTGTAGAAAGGCGACTGCTGCTGATAGATCTCGTCGGCGGCGGAGTAGTTTTTGCGGTTGAACGCCTTGTTGAGCGGGTGACCGGGCTCGTCGAGTTTGAAAGCCCAGGTGCCGCCGCTGCCCCACGGGTGTCCCCAGAAGTGGCCGCCGATCATCTCGGCGGCTTGCCCGGCGTTGTTGAAGTTGTCGGCACCGGCGTGGATCACGGCGAGGCCTTTGCCCGATTTCACGAAGTCGACGAGAGCCGGTTCGAGGAACCTGTTCTCCTGGGTTTTGAGCCCGGTGGTGTTGTTCAGGACCAGCGCGTCGTAGCGGGCGAGGTTTTCGGGCTTCAGCGTCTCATAGTCGTTTGAGAAGTCGGCGGAGAAGGCTTTGGTTTTTGCTGCCGCGAGTTCGATCGCTTTGTTGCCGTATTCGATGGCTTTGCCGTGGACAAAGCCTTCGCAGCGCCAAAAGATGAGGATGCGGCGGGCTTTGGCCAGTTGGGCCGATTGCCATGTCGCCAGCAGGGCGCCGATCTGGTCCGCCTCGGCCTGCGGGACAGGGTTGAGCTCCTGGGCCGAGGAGGTGATCACGGATCCGCCGGTTGCAAGCAGTCCGAGGGCGGCGCGGAAGATCCAGTTGCTTGAACGTCCCATAATTTGTCCTTTTTCAGTATGATGCGAGCGAACGCTGCGTGGCGCGTCGGTGCGGTCCAAAAAAAAGAGCGGATCAAAAACCGATTAAAACGACTTTTGTCCGCCCTTGTCACGGTTGCGAAACGGCCTGATGCCGTCCGCCTGTGTTCGGCCCCGCCTCTGTTCGCCGCATTTGCGAAAAACAGAGGGCGGGACTTGCTCACACAGCACACACATCAATCCCGAATTTTACCATCACAGTTTCCGCTTGAAACGATTACGGAACCAATTTCTTGTTCCATAATTTGGGGCCAGTATAACTCGTCTCGGCAAGGCCGGTTATGGTAAGATTGCGCATATGAAAGGTAAAAATGCGCAGGAGCGGCGCGGGCATTATCATGTGGCGCTGCTGGTGGAGACCTCGCACGAGTTCGGCCGCGAGGTGCTCCGCGGCATCCGGGACTACGAGAAAACGCAGGAGAACCACTGGGCGTTTTATCTCCAGCCGGACGGCATGCGGCAGGACGTGCCGCAGATGGGATCGTGGCAGTGCACGGGGGTCATCGCGCGGCTTTTTGGCCCGGCGGTGACGCGGCTGCTGCTGACGAGCGGTCTGCCGCTCGTGTTGCTCGATCCCTATACCGAACACCTCGCCAGAAAATTCGAGCTGTCGCAGATCCCCTATATCACGACCGACACGGAGGAGATCGTCCGGATGGCGTTCGAGCACCTGCACGCCTGCGGCTGCCGCGTGTTCGCCTTCGTGCACAGCACGGCTGACACGGTCTGGTCGACGGCGCGTGAGCGCGGGTTCAGCGCGCTGGCCGCGCAGAGGGGGTTCAAGTGTCACGTCTACGGCAACCAGCCGGAGTCGGTGAGCTGGGAGCGCGACATCCATAAGCTGGGCACGTGGCTCGCGCGGCTGCCGCGCGGGCTGGGTGTCTTTGCGGCGATGGACCAGCGGGGGCGCCACGTGATCGAGGCTTGCCGGGAGGCGGGGCTGCGCGTGCCGGACGACGTGGTGGTGCTCAGCGTGGACAATGATCCGCTGCTGTGCGAACTGTGCGAGCCTTCGCTGAGCAGCATCGCGCTGGACGCCCATCGCGCCGGCTTTGAGGCGGCGCGCATGTTGCACGAGCTGATGCGAGGCCGGAGCGTGCCGCCGAACACGCGGATACTCGTGAAGCCGACGCACGTCTCGCGGCGGCAGTCGACGGCGTCAGGCTTTGACCAGGACCGTTTGGTGGCCGGAGCGCGGCGCTTCATTTTTGACCGTTTCCAAGACAAGGGGCTGCAGATTGCGGACATCGCGGCGCACTGCGGGGTGTCCCGGCGGCTATTGGAGACGCGGTTTGTCCAGGCGATGGGCCGCACGCTGCTTCAGGAGCTGACGGAAATCAGGATGGAGCGCGCCCGGACCCTGTTGTGCGAATCGTTGGAGACGGTGGCGGATATCGCGGCGGCGAGCGGGTTTGCGGATCCGAACTATTTCACAAAGGCGTTCCGGCAGCGTCACGGCCTCGCGCCCTTGCGGTACAGGGAACAGTCGCAGATCATTGCGTGAGGCGGAAACGGCCTCGGTTGCCCCGGTCTAAGGGCTTGCGCGTCGCCTGGAAAACCAGTAAACTTTTTGACGAATTATAAGGTTGTTCAGTTTGGAACCTGTAGGGGGTTTCAGACTTGCCTTCTTGTCAGGTGGTACAGTGATGGTCAATGGATTTAAAGAGATTTCCGGTCAGAAACGCAAGCTGGATTTTGTGCTGTCGGCGGGGCTGGGACTGTTGGCTGCGGTGGTGTACGGGCTGACGTTGTCCCACGGCGTTTATCCCGGAGAGTCTGCGCGGCTGATGACGGCGTACAGCGGGATCGATCCGCTCGAGCTGCCGCTGCATCCGATATGGGGAGCGCTGGTTTCCTGGATCAGCAGCCTGCCCGCGTTTTCGCTGCCGTTGCGCCTGAATCTTTTCAGCGCGGCCTGCTCGGTAATCTCGGTCGTGTTGATGTACCGGCTGATGAGCTTTCTGATCCACGACATCCTCTACGAGGAATACTCGGTTGAATACGCGCCGCGCGTGTCGGTGTGGGCGGGCACGGTGTCGGCGTTGGCGCTCATGTCCGCGGTTCCGGTGTGGCAGGCCGCGACGCGTTTGCAGTACCAGAGCTTCGACCTGATGCTGGTGCTGGCCTCGGGCGCTCTGCTGACTTCGTACGCGGTCCGGAAATGGCGTCTCTTCCTTGTGTTGTTCGCGCTGTTGCAGGGCGTCGGCGTCGTCGAGTCGGTGGTGTTTATCCCGCTGGCGCCGGTGTTCCTGACGTTCCTGGTTTACGTGTTGTGGAAGCAGGGCGAACTGAGCCTGCGCCGGGTGGCCTGGATGGGCGTGCTGTCTGTGGCGGGCATGAGCCTTTACTATTTCAGCGCGCGCGCCTTTCTCGCGACGCACGACGGCGAGGCGCTCGGATTCAAGGGCGTGATGGACGTGGGGGTGGCGGTCTGGAAGAGCCAGTTGGTGCAATTGCGCTCGGGGTTGCCGCGGGTCAATTGGCTGGTCCTGCTGCTCATGAGCGTTGTGCCGTGGCTGGCGAGCGGGTTCGCCTCGTTTCGTGCGCTGAACAATGAGCGTTCATGGAGCCAATATATCCTGCATCTGACCTTGAGCGTGCTGGTTGTGCTGGGGCTGACGAACGCCGCGATTTCTCCGTGGGAGATCCTGAAACCTTTCGGGCACCTCCCGGTGTGGGCGTACGCGATGTTGGCGATGACGACCGGCTATCTGGTGGCCTACTGGTATCTGCTGCTGAAAGTCGAGCGGCCCAAGCGCGGTCAGTCGACCTCCGTCCTGACGAAGCAGACCGGCGACTGGCTGGGGCTGATCCTCACCTATCCGATGGCGGCCGTTGTGCTGCTGGCCGCGGTTATCAACGGGTTCGAGTGCCGCAGTTCCCGCGGCGCGTTCGCGGACCGCTGCGCGAAGGAAATCCTCGACCGGCTGGGAAGCCGGACCTGGTTCGTGACGGACGGCACGCTGGACCCGCACCTGCGGATCATGGCGAAGGAGCGGGGCCAGGAGCTGAACCTGCTCTGCCTGCAGAACGACATGAGCCCCTTCTATCTGAAGTCGGTGGCCAAGCTGATTGACGAGAAGAAGCTGTTCAGCGCGGCGAACATGCAGCGGATGAAAAGCACGCTGGACCTCGGCATCCTTCCGTTCATCCAAGACTGGTTTGCGATGGACAAGGAGATCGAAAAGAAGGTGGCCGTGTTCGGTGTCCCGGATTTCTGGTACACGGCGGGGATCACGCCCGTGCCGGAATTCCTCTTCTTCTCGGGCAGCCGCAATATTCAGGAGTATAAGGACCGGCCTCTGTTCACGGAGTACTCGGCCTTTTGGAAGGGGATGGACCGGGTCCTCGCGCCCAACAAAAACGGAAGCGACGACCCGACGATCCGGCTGCGCGCGCAGCTGCGGCGCCACATGGGTTTTGTCGCGAACAACCTGGGCGTTTTGTTGGAGGACTTGGGGAAAGACGAGGACGCCTTCGCGGTCTACACCTACGTGCATTCCACGTTAGACCCCGAAAATGTCTCCGCGCTGTTCAACCGGTTCGAGATGGCCCGCCGCGGCGTGGCCTCCGCGAATGCCAGCAAAGAGGTGATTGAGCGCGAGCTGAAGGATTTCGTCGGCGATCTCAAGCAGAAGTATCCGCTCTGGTCGCTGTCCCGGTATTACGGGTATGTGCGTTCGCCGGAGCTGTTCGCCCGTTTGGGGTGGGGGTGGGCGCTGTCGGGCCAGACCGGCGCGGCGCTGGCGGGCGTGAGCCGGGCCATCAATCTGCTGCCGTCGGACCAGCGGGTCGGCGCGATGCACGCCATGGCGGCGGTCTACGCGCTTTCGGAGGACCGGAGCAAGACGGAGGCCGTCTACCAGGACATCATCAAGAGCGATCCCGGCAACCGTTCGGCGATGCTGGGCTTGGCGCGTCTGGCGGTGCAGGAGGGCGCCCTTGAAAAGGCCAAGCTTTGGCTGGAGAAGGCCGCCAAGTCGGACGACAAACTCGGCGTGTTGGGCGTCGAGTGGGCCGTCATCCACCTGATGAACAACGACGTCGCGCGGGCGCGGCTGGCGCTGCAGGAGGCCACCGACCTGCAGCCCAAGAACCTGCAGGCGTGGGCCATGCTGGCGATGGTGCAGCTGCAGCAGGACGAACTGAATGACATCGAAAAGGTCATTTTGCCGAAGATGGAAAGCATCGCGGGAACCGTGGACAATTACTTCATCCAGATCACCCGCGCGCAAGTCGCCATGAAGAAGGGGAAAAATTTCCAGCGCTCGGCGCGTGAGGCTTTTGTGCGCGCGTCGATGTTGCGCCCCGACGTGCCCGGCGTCAAGGACATGATCCTGCAACTCGATATCGCCATGAACGATCAGCAGGATGCGGAACTGCACGCCCGGCAGGTGCTGCGCTCCAACCGCAAACACGCGCTTGCCAACTATGTGATGGGCTCGTTGCGGCTGCAGGAGGGCGAATATGGCGAGGCTGAGGATTTTCTGCGCCGCAGCGTGGAGGCCAACCCCAGCGCCGCCGCCTTGAATGATCTCGCCGAGGTTTTGCGTCGCATCCGCAAATTTGACGAGGCGGAAAAACATGTGCGGGCCGCGCTCAAGCTCAGCCCTGAGCTGTATGTGGCGTGGGAGACACTGGCCGTCATTTTGTTCGAGGCCGGCAAGAACCTTGATGAGGCCGAACAGGCCGTGCAGAAATCCATGGCGCTGTACGACAAGGACCTGCGCATCCGGATCACGCTGGCCCGCATCCAGCTCAAAAAAGGCGAGATCGAGCGCGCACGTGAAACGATCCGTCTGCTGAAGAGCCGCCAAGGCGAGCTGTCGAAGTTCGATCAGGAGGCGCTTGCGAAACTCGCCGACGAAGCGTCTTCAAACCGAGTCCGGTAGTCGCGTGTTCAAAAGGAGGCGGAACGTGAAGACAGGCTTGGCCGTGGTGTTGCCGGTGGCGCTTCTGCTCTTCTGCGGCTGTGGTACGTTATATTTCGATGCCATGGAGCGCTTCGGGGTTCACAAGCGCGACATTCTGGTGGATCGGGTCAAAGACGCGCGCGACGCACAAAACGAGGCAAAACAGCAATTTGTCTCGGCTCTGGAGCAGTTCAAGAGCGTGGTCAATTTCCAAGGCGGAGATCTTGAGAAAGAGTATAACACGCTGAATCGCACCCTGCAGAAGAGCGAGTCCGAAGCGTCGGCTGTGCGCAGTCGTGTCCGCGCCGTAGAAGCGGTGTCGGATGCGCTCTTCAGCGAGTGGCGCGCCGAGATGAAGCAATACGCCAGTGAAACGCTCCGGGGCGCGAGCCAAAAGAAATACGACCGCACGCTGGCGAAGTACCGGCAATTGATTGCGGCCATGAAGCAGGCTGAATCCGAGCTCGATCCCGCGCTGGTTCCGCTGCGTGACCAGGTGCTGTTCATGAAACATAACCTGAACGCACGTGCGATCGCAGGGCTGAGCAGCGAGGTCGGCGCCATCCAGGCGAGCGTGGACAAGCTCGTGTGCGATACGGAGGCTGCGGTCCGGCAGGCCGACGCGTTTATCGCGACCCTGCAGAATGAGCCGTGAGCGGTGCCGTTGCCGGAACCGGTGCGCATGTGAAAGTGCGCCGGGGACGTGTTTCCGACCACAAAAAAAAGCCCTGCAACCGATTGGATTGCAGGGCTTTCCGTAAAATGGTGGTAGGGCTTGGATTCGAACCAAGGAAGGAGTACTCCAGCAGATTTACAGTCTGCCCCGTTTGGCCGCTTCGGTACCCTACCGTGTCAAAAGACGTTGCGAAATATCGCAAAAACAACGCCGCCTGTCAACGGTGGAATTGGATGTTTTTCATATTTTTTGCTGCCGGTGTATTGACGGCTGTCCCGTTTTTCTGATAATTTGATTTTTCACATCAACCTGAGCGGTGTAGGCTGCGGAAACGTGTCTGGTATGGACAGCCCGCCGAAGGTTTTGAGAGGGGGTGACAAGCGTGATTCAACTCCGATTGAAGAAGGGCGAGTCTGTCGAGCGTGCGCTCAAGCGCCTGAAGAAGATCATGGACAAGGAAGGGCTGCTCAAGCAGCTCCGTAATAACCGTTATTACGAGAAACCTTGCGAGAAGGCTCGCCGTAAGTCGGCACGCGCCCGTATCCGTAACAACTCCCGCCGCGGCATGCGCGAGATGATGTAATCGGTGCGGTACACTCACTGAAAAAGGCTCTCCGGGAAACCGGGGTGCCTTTTTTTGTTTTGTGCCCTGAAAAAATACTTGATCAAGACGAGATACGGGATTATATATAGATATTAATGGCGTTCAGTATGGCGGGTGGAAAATCGTGATCCGAGGAGGTCGTCATGATGTGTACAATCGGAGCCATCGGGAAATGCGGTCGGTTGAAGACGGCATGGGCGGGCGTCGTAACCTCTCTGCTTTTGAACGGCATGGCGGTCGGGACAGAACTGGCCGCCCCTCAGGCCGGTCCCGCCACGGAGGTGCACGCCGACCGGTTTACGGCGAATTGGTCGGCGGTGGAGGGCGCGACCGGCTATTTTCTGGATGTCTACGCGTATGACGGCATTCCGCCCACCTGTATCAAGGAGGGGTTCAACGGTTATCCGTCGGCGCTTGCCGATGGCTGGGCGGTCACGAATCTGGGCGGCATCTACACGTCGGAGGGCAATTTCGGCGAAAGCTCGCCTTCGGTGAAACTTGAAGAGGATGGTCATGCCGTTGTCACGGCGGTCTATCCGGCCCCGGTGACGAATCTTTCTTTTTGGTATAAAGGACAATCTGTCAGCAATTCGTTCCTGCGGGTCGAGGCACATGACGGAGCGGGGTGGACGGTTCTCGACACGTTGCCGGTCACGAACAAAGCGGCCACGTCCGAATTCGCATTGAGCGCCGCGGACGCTCTTCGTCAATTTCGTTTAGAGTATGTTAAAGATAGGGGGAATGTGGCGGTCGACGATGTGAGCGCAGCGTACGGGAATGCCTCGCTCGTGTTTGTGCTGACCAACGCGGCAGCGGGGAATCGGACCTCGCTGACGGTCTCTAACCTCACATCGGGTGCGTATTATTACCGCGTGCGGGCGACAGACGGCGACCGGGTTTCGTCGGATTCCGGCGTGGTTGAGGTGGATACCGCGGCCTTGCCGATCCCGCCGGTGATCCGGCCGGTCGCTCCGCAGAGCGTGCGCGTGGGGGAGACGCTGGAGTTCGCATTGACCATTGTGCCGACCGGGGGCGATCCGGTGACGGCGACCAATGTGACGCCGTCGGCAGGAATCTGTGGCGTGTGGTCGCTCGCGGAAGGGCGGTTCTGCTTCTCGCCAATGGCCGGCGATGTCGGCCTGCGCATCTTTGCGTTCGCGGCGCAGGACAAGGACGGGGTCAGCGACGCGACGGCGGCGACGGTGACGGTGCGGCGCGCGCAGGTGGCGGCGTTGCGCATCACGGGCGCGACGGGGGCCTACGTGCAGGATTTCGACGGGATGGCGTCCAACGGCACGGACAATGTCTGGGACAATGCGGCTGAACCGTTGGAAGCGTGGCATGCGTATGCGAATGCGACGGCGATCACAGCTTACCGGGCGGGAACGGGGAGCACCCAGAGCGGAGGGCTTTACGCGTTCGGCTCGGAGGGCAGCGCCGACCGCTCGTTGGGGTCGCTTGCCTCGTCCGGAAACGCGTTTCGGTACGGCGTCGCTTTTTCGAACGAGACAGGGCTCGCGGTGACCAATCTGTCCGTGCGGTATACGGCGGAGCAGCGGCGCGTCGCCTCGAATTCGGCGACGAATACGCTGATGTTCGAATACTGCATGACGAACCGGGTGATCCCGTTGAACGAAGGCCTCTGGAGACGAGTGAACGCCCTCTGCTTTAAGACGCCGCTGGTGACGAACGCGGTTCAGCCGGCGTGTGCGGCCGACGTGTCAGCGGTGTTGTCGGCTGAGATCACGTACCCGCTCCTGCCGGAGCGGGTGCTTCTGCTGCGATGGAGTGACCCCGATGACGCGGGAAATGATCACGCGTTCGGCATCGACGATCTGGCGGTGTTTTGGACCGCGGGCGAGGTCGCCGAGTCGCTGCGAGTGGGGACGTCAGGACGGACGGAGACGTTCGACGAAATGGGGTGTCTCGCAGGTTCGGAAATGCCGTTTCTGTGGCGAATTGAGACGCGTGACGACGGGCCGCGCGTGAGCGGTCCGTATGCGGACGCCGGCGTGCGCGTGGCGAACGTGAACGGATCGCCCAATTTCACGGCGGCGGGCGGTTACACGTTCATGTCGGGGACTGAAAGCGACTCCGCGGTGGGCGGGCTCGCCTCGCAGAGCGGAGCAAAGAGCGTGACCGTGTTTGCGAAGTTCTGCAACGGGACGTCGGCACCCATGCGGCGGTGGAATGTGCGGTATGCGGTGGAGAAGTATCGCAACGGACTGGCCGGTTGCTCTGTCCGTCTGCTGGCGTCGACAGACGGGGAGACCTGGTCCTCGGCAGGCGCGCCGACGTCGTTTGAAGCGGATGCGGATACGAACGGCTACCCCGTCGAAGAGCGTCCGTCCATAACCATCGAGGTGGAACGGTTCGTCGTGTTTGCCGCACCGGTGATGCCCGAGGGCGTTTTTTACCTCGCCTGGCAATACTCGGTCACGGATGGCGAGGAGACGGCGGATGCGCAGGCATTGGGGATCGATGACGTTCGGATCGTGCCGGATCCGGCCAGCGTGAGCGTCTTTATTGTGCGGTGATCCGCGGTCGGGCGAGATACGTGTTTCCCAGCAGGGTTTCGGACAGAAGAAGAAGCATGACTAGAAAAAGAAGCATGCCCGTCAGGTCGCTGCCTTGACGGTAGCTGAGGACTTGGGTGTCGATCGCCGCGTCCGTTTTGAGGATGCTCACTTTTCCCTGAACCATGTCGGCGAGTTTCCCGGCGTCCATCTGGGCGAGGACGCTTTCGGAGGGGGCGGGGTTGATGGCAACGGAACGCGGGGCGGCTTGCTCGGCGGTCATGATGCCGGGTTGCCAGGTATCGTCGAAGACGGCTTCACCTTTCTCGGCCAGGATTTGGAAACGGTTGCCGTCGCTGTGGCGGAGCGCGACCGCCTTGCCATCGGCCACGAGCGTATTCAGCCGCAACAGCTTGCCGCACGTCACGGCCGCATTCTGCTGCGGGTCATGCGCCGCATAGGTCAGAAGATGGATCATGGCGATCGGAAACGATTTCAGTTCGGGCCAGTTGCCGCCATCGCGCCGGAGGGAAAAGGCGCAGGCGATGAAACTGCCGGTCCCGATCCGCTCTTCCGCGATCATCACGCGGCCGCGATTTTCAGCCAAGACGGTCGCGGAGGGGGACGGCGCCAGGGGATGGAGCCGCTGCCATTTAACCAGATCCAGCTGCAGCAGATCGTTGAGTCCTGCCAGCGCGCCTTTGAAGCTGAGTCCTGAAACCGCGGCCGGGTCACGGGCACCGAAGAGCTTTCGGACATTCTCGTTCTGGAACGCGGCGAACGTCGCGGTCGTCACGTCGCCGCCTGCGAAAGCGAGCACCGAGCCGCCGCGCGTCATGTAGCGCGTGAGCATGTCGGCGGTTTGCGCGGTCAGCGGTTGGGGGTTGGCGAGGACGACGACGTGGTAGTTCTCCAACACTTTCGGCGTGAGCTCTTGGATGAACCCCATGTCGGTCTGAATGCCGTTGACGGCCTGGCCGTCGGCGGGGTCGACCGCAAGCTTCAAGAAGTGGAACGGTCGGACACGGCTCCGGATGTCCGATTCCAAAAGCAACGCGCGGATGTTCTCGCTGACGGTGATGGTGAAGAAACGCCGGTTGTCGAGCTCGAGCTGGCGGTCGGAAACCTGCACCGAACCGCTGAGGAACCCCGCATGCGACGGCACATATTCGAAGCGGCCCTTCGCGGCGTCGCCGGCGGGAACGGAAACGGTTCCGGTTCTCACGGTTTCGGTGCCGATGACCAGGCGCACGTCGGCCTCGCAAGGCGTGTCGCCGTGATTCCTGATTTCGTAAGGGATGGTCATGCTTTTGCGGACCGTCTGGGGGCGAGTGGAGAGCTTCACGTTGTCGACGGAAAGGTTTTCCGTGTTGCCGCCGATCGGCAGAAAATAGATGCGCAGCCCCTGCGCGTTCCCGAGACTGATCGGCCGGGACGGCGCCTGGTTGGCTTGGAAGTCGGAGAGGACGAAGATCTCGCGGTTGGGGTTGCCGTCTGAGGCCAGGTCGGTCAGGGCCTGCTGAAGTCCCGCGCTGTATGATCCTGTGGCGCCGGTCACGCGGGAGTCTTCCAGCAATTGCCGGATCGCCTGGCGTTTACGCGTCAGGGCAATGCCCCGGCGGCCCGAGAGGAAGGACAGAGCGGCCGCGTCTCCGTCTGCGAGCGTGTTCAGGATCTCGTCCGCTTTCTGCGCGGCCAATTCAAAGGCGGTGGCCCCCGAGCTGAGCTTGCGGTCCATGGAAAGCGTGTCGTCGAGAAGAATGGCGGCGTTCGTGCGGACCGCGAACGAGGCCGGCAGGCTTTGGAACTGCGTCTTCGCGAGCGCCAGCACAAGGCCCAGCAGGGCGAGCGTGCGGATCAGGAGAAGCAGGATTTCGCGCAGGCGCCGGCGGTGGGCCAGATAACGCTTCCGCTGGTGAAAGAACTGCAGCGTGGAGAAGGCGATGTTGGCTTTGCGCCGCCGGAAGAAAAGATGGAGCAGAACCGGCACCGGTACGGCCAGCAGACCCCAGAGAAAGAGTGGGTTCCCGAACGACATCAGAACATCCGCTCCCGTTTGTGGAAATAGGCGAGGAGGGCACGGTCGAAGGGCGTATCCGTGTTCAGGGTCTCGAAACCCATATTCATTCGGCCGCAGGTCCGCTTCATGTCCCGGATGTGCCGGACGAGATCGGACAGATAGGTCTCGCGGCAGTCCTCGCTCTCGACCTCCAGCGCTTCGCCGGTTTCCATGTCGCGGAATTCGATGAGACCCCGGAACGGGAACTGCGTCTCCATCGGGTCCAGGACCTGGAAGAGGAGGACCTCACAGTTTTTGTGCTGGAATTGCCGCAGGCTGTTGATGAACGACGGGTTCGGGTCGAAGAAGTCCGAGAAGATCAGGACGATGGAGCGGCGGTGGATCTCTTCCGCAATGCGGTGGAAACAGGGGCCGGCGTCGGAACGGCCTTCGGGCACGAGCGTCTCCAGATGCGCGAGGAGACTCAGCATGTGCAGGCGCGAACCTTTGGCCGGGAAGTACGAGGTGATTTTGTCCGAGTAAGAAAAGAGTCCCACCGCGTCCTTCTGCCGCTGCATGAGGTAGATGAAGGCGGCGGCCAGGTAGCAGGCGTAATGGAACTTGTGGGCCTTCGCGCTGCCCAGCGCCATCGAGCCGGAGCGGTCGAGAACCACGTACGCGCGGGTATTGGTCTCGTCCTCGTATTGCTTGACGTAATAGCGGTCGGTTTTCGCGTAGGCCACCCAATCCACGTGTTTCACCGCGTCTCCGGGACAGTACTTCCGGTACTCGGAGAACTCCGAGGAGAAGCCGTGGTAGGGCGACCGGTGCAGGCCGGTGAGGGTCCCTTCGACCATCGCGCGCGCCACCAGCTCGAGGTTCCGCAGCGTGTCGAGCATGCGCGGTGTGAGAAGTACTGTCGTGTTGGGGGCGGGCATAAGATGGGAAACTCCGGGCCGACTGTAGCCCGTAAGGTTCAGACGCCGGTGCTGTCGGGTTCGGGGATGTGTTTCAGAAGTCGGTCGATGATCTGTATGGCATCGATGCCTTCGCCGGTCGCGTGGAAGTTGCAGGCGATGCGGTGGGTGAGCACCGCGTGCGCGTTGCGCCGCACATCGGCGCAGCTGACGTTGAGGCGCCCCGCGAGCGCGGCGCTGGCCTTGGCCGCCAAGACCAGGTACTGTCCGGCGCGCGGCCCGGCGCCGTAGCTCAGGTTCGCCTGGACGAAATCGGGGGCACCTGGTTCGCCGGGACGGGTGTTGCGGACGAGGTCGATGCAGTATGAGAGTACGTGGTCGCTGACGGGGATGTCGCGCACGCAGCGCTGAAGCTCCAGCAGAGCCGCGCCATTGACCATGCGGGTCAGCTTGACTTTGCGGTTCGCGGTGGTCTGGCGCAGGATCTGCACTTCTTCTTGGCGTTGCGGATAGTCCATGCGCACGAGGAACATGAAGCGGTCGAGCTGCGCTTCGGGCAACGGATACGTGCCTTCCTGCTCGATCGGGTTCTGCGTGGCCAGCACGAAAAAGGGCTGGGGAATCGGGATGGACCGCCCGCCGGTGGTGACGACGTTCTCCTGCATGGCTTCGAGTAGCGCCGCCTGGGTTTTGGGCGGCGTCCGGTTGATCTCGTCGGCCAGCAGCAGGTTCGTGAACACCGGCCCCGGCACAAAGCGCAGGCTGCGGCGGGTGCTCCCGCTTTCCTCGTCGAGGATCTCTGTGCCGGTGATGTCGGAGGGCATCAGGTCAGGGGTGAACTGGACGCGGTTGAAAGCCAGGTCCAAAACTTCGCCCAAGCTGCGCACCAGCAGCGTTTTGGCGAGCCCCGGCACGCCGAGCAGCAGGCAGTGGCCGCGGGCGAGGATGGCGATCAACACCTGGTCGATCACTTCTTCCTGGCCGACAATCACTTTGCCGATTTCCGCTTTGATGGCCCGGTGGGCGGTGGCGATGTCTTTCAGTTTCTCCGGCAAGGGTGCGGTCATCTTCAACGCTCCTGGGCTGGTTGACGGGCGGATCGGAAGAGAGAAAAAAGGATTTGCGCAATTCGCTTTCCCCAACGCCGTTGAGTATAACGCACTTCGGGCGTTTGCCGCAACCCGCAGAAGCCGCGCTTGCCGGGTTCCTGCGGGCGTGCGGGGCGTGGGCACCGGCATCCTTTCGCGCGCGGGCATCGCCTTTCGTTTGACGGGATACGGTCAATCAACTATGTTATCCGCATTTAAACGTCGGTTTCGCTCCAACGCTATTCAGCGCCGGGGCCAAGATGCGGAGGTGGTGGGGATGAAGACGAGTCAACGGGTATTGGCCACAACGGTTGTCGGAATGGCGGCTTATGCTTTTGCGGCCTTGGCGCAGCCGAACACGATCGATCTCTCCGGCGAGTGGTCGGTGCGTCAGGCCGACGGCGATCAGCCGGCGATTCCCATGCAGGTGCCGGGCGATGTCCACAGTGCGCTGCTGGCCGCGAAGATGATTCCCGATCCGTACTTCGGCAAGAACGAGGAGGAAATCCAGTGGGTGGGCAAGAAGGACTGGACGGCCGAACGCCATTTCGAGGTAACGGAGGCTTTGCTGGCCAAGCGTTCGGTCTGCCTGCGTCTCGAGCACGTCGACACCTTCTGCGAAATCAGCATCAACGGCAAGAAGGTCGGCGACACGGGCAACCGCTTCCGCCGCTATGATTTCGAGGTGAAGCCTTTTCTGAAGAGCGGCCGCAACACGATCACAGCCCTGTTCCGCAGCGCGGAGCTGATTTCCGAAGAGAAGGCGAAGGCGCTGCCGTTTGCCCTGCCGATGGTAGACAACGGCAAGGTGCCGCATATCAACCTGCTGCGCAAGCCCGCGTGCCACGGCGGCTGGGACTGGGGTATCGCCATGATGATGGCCGGGTTCGCGGGCAAGACCGAACTGATCGGCACCGATCTCGCGCGCTTGGATTACGTGTACTGCGACCAGGCCCATCGGCCGGGCCGCTGTGACGTGACGGTGACCGCCGAGGTCATGTCGCCCGAGGGCGGCGAGGCCGTGCTCGCCGTGACGCTGGGTGAGGCGAAGGCCAGCGTGCCGGTGACGCTGACGGCCGGCAGCAATCGTCTCACCGCCAAGGTCACGGTCGAGAATCCGCGCCTGTGGTGGCCCAACGGCGCCGGCGAACAGGCTCTCTACGACCTCTCCGTGTCGGTCGGGGAGGACACGCTCACGCGCCGCCTCGGGCTGCGCACCATCGACGTCGTCAACAAGCCCGACGCGGGGGATGCGTCTTCGCGGCCGGGCATGAGCATGACCTTCCGCGTCAACGGCGTCGACCTCTTCTGCAAGGGCGCGAACTGGATCCCCTGCGACGGCATGACCCAGCGCCAGACGGCTGAGCGTTATCGCGATCTGCTGGGGTCGGCGCAGGCCGCCAACATGAACATGCTCCGCCTGTGGGGCGGCGGGCAGTTCGAAGACGACATCTTTTATGACACCTGCGACGAGTTGGGACTGCTAGTGTGGCATGACTTCATGTTCTCGTGCGCGCTTTACCCTTCCGACCCGGCATTTATCGGCGAGGTCAAGGCTGAGTTGGCGCATCAGATCCGCCGCCTGCGCGACCACGCCGGTATCGCGGTGTGGGTCGGCGACAACGAGTGCATCGGCGCGCTGACGTGGTTCGAGCCGAGCAAAAAGAACCGCGACCTCTATCTCGTGAACTACGACCGGCTCAACCGCGCGCTCACCGAGACGGTCGAGACGTATGATCCCGGCCGCATGTTCTGGCCCTCCTCGCCTTGCGCGGGGCCCGGCGATTTCAGCGACTCTTGGCACGACGACAACCGCGGCGACATGCATTACTGGACGGTGTGGCACGAGAACAAAAACTTCTCGGCGTTCTACAACGTCAAGCCGCGCTTCTGCTCCGAGTTCGGGTACCAATCCTTCTCGTCGCCCGATGTGGTGCGGACGTTTGCCGCTCCGGACCAGATGAACCCCACGGCTCCGGACTTTGAACACCACCAGAAGAATGCCGGCGGCAACGCCCGCATCCTCGAGACGATGGCTCGGTATTTCCGGTTCCCGGAAGGTTTCGAAAACATGCTCTACCTCTCGCAGGTGCAGCAGGCGATGGCGATCAAGACGGGCGTCGAGGCGTGGCGTCACCTGCAGCCGCGCTGCATGGGCACGCTCTATTGGCAGCTCAACGATAACTGGCCGGTCGCCTCGTGGTCGAGCATCGAATACGGCGGCAAGTGGAAACACCTGCACTACCAGGCCAAGCGTTTTTACGCGCCGGTCGCGGTGATGATGACGCCGGCGGACAATGGGACCAACGTCGAGTTCTGGGCCGTGAACGACGGCGGCGCTCCGGCCAAAGCCGAGGCGGCGGTGGAGCTGTGGGGTTTCGACGGGAAGAAGATCGAGACCGTGCCTCTGACCGGAGTGATCGCTCCGCGGTCGGCGCTGTTTCTCGGCAAGTTGCCGGCGTCGCGCTTCGGCAACGAGAAGGAACAGAAGGAACGATTCCTCGAAGTGGTACTGTCGGCGGACGTGGATGGCCAGACGGCCAAGCACCGCAACGAGTGGTTCTTCAACGCCTACAAGGTTTGCGCGCTCGGCGATGCGTTGGTCGACGCGATTCCCGCCGAACGCGGCGGCAAGTGGACCGTCACGCTGACGACCGACAAGCCTGCTTTTTTCGTGTGGGCGAACGTCAGCGGCATCCGCGGCGAATTTGACGACAACAGCTTCACGCTTTTCCCGGGGCGCCCCGTGACGCTGACTTTCACGCCGAAAGACAATACCGCAACGTTTGCCGATTTCGTCAAGGCGCTGACCGTCAAGCATCTGCGCCAGACGTATGCGGGTAAGTAAACCCGGCGCTGACCGCGCGGCGCTCGCTGCGGGCGGCGCAGAAAGACGGCGATGAGAGCGGCGATCTTCGATATGGACGGCGTGTTGGCGGACTCGGAGCCGCTGATCTGCGCGGCGGCGTGCGCGATGTTCCGCGAGCGCGGACTGATCGTGCGGCCCGAAGATTTCCACCCGTACGTCGGCGCGGGCGAGAACCGGTATATCGGTGGCGTGGCCGAAAAATACGGCGTGGCGCTGGACATCGCGCAGGCCAAGGCCCGCACGTACGAGCTCTACCTGCGCATGGTGCCCGAGAAGCTGTCCGTGTTTCCGGGCGCGGCCGCGTTGGTGGCCGCCTTGCGCGCCGAGGGCTGGCCGTGCGCGGTCGCCTCCAGCGCGGACCGGATCAAGGTCGATGCCAACCTGCTGAAGATCGGGCTGCCGGCCGCGTCGTGGCAGGCGGTCGTGACCGCGGAGGACGTGGAGCGCCGCAAGCCGGATCCCGCGATTTTCCTCAAGGCGGCCGCGCGACTGGGCGTCGAGCCCGCCCGTTGCACCGTTATCGAGGACGCGGTGAACGGCATCGCGGCGGCCAAAGCCGCAGGCATGCGTTGTGTGGCGGTGGCGACCACCTTTCCAGCCGAGAAGTTGGCGCAAGCCGATGTGGTGCGCGCCTCCATTGCGGAGGTCACGCTGGCAGATTTGCGCGAGTGAGCGCATTCAAATATCGAGGAAACGGGGCGAGGTCAAAAGGGAGGGGCTGTCTATGCTGTCTGTTTTGAGGGCTGCGGGGCTGAAAGGATTCGGGGTCCTGTCGCTGATGGCCGGTTGGTCGTTCGGGGCGCAGGATGTGCTGCACGTCAATTCTCAGATCGGCAGCGACGACAATCCGGGAACGTCGGCGAAGCCGTTCGCGTCTCTGGAAAAGGCGCGGGATACGGTCCGCGCCATGAAGCGTGAAGGCGTCTTTCCCGACCGTGGGGTTGCGGTCGAAATGACCGGCACTTTCGCGATGCCGGTCGTCTCGCTGCTGCTGGACGAGCGAGACGGCGGAGCGGGGGCCGCGTCTCTGGTGACCTATCGCGCGTCGGAGTCGGGTGCCCGCGTCATCGGCGGATATGCTTTGCCGGAAAAAGGTTTTCGGACGGTGACCGACGAGGCGACGTTGGCGCGGCTCCCGCCGTCTTCGCGCGGCCGCGTTGTGGCCTTCGATCTGAAGTCGGTGGGCGTCGGAAGGCTTGCGCCGCTGCCGGACAAGTTCAGCGGCTGGAGCGAGATGGAGGTGTTCAGCGGTGGCCGGGCGATGCGGCTTGCCCGCTGGCCCAACAGCGGCTGGGCGGAGATCGCCAAGGTGATCGACCGCGGCGTCAAACCCGTCGATCATGCGACTGGCGAATGGGAGTTCGGTTACAAAGGCGGGACCTTCGAGTATGCCGAAGAGGCCCCGTCCCGCTGGGACGTCTCAAAAGGCATTTGGATGAACGGGTTCTGGTGCCACGACTGGGCGAATGAAACGCTGAGGATCGGGGCGATCGACAAAGAGAAGAAGCAGATCACGTCCGCAGCGATTCATACCTATGGCATCGGGAACGCTTCGCGGTGGCATACGGCGAAGCGTCGCTATTACGTGTTCAACCTGCTGGAGGAACTCGATTCTCCCGGCGAGTGGTATGTGGACCGCGAGGGCTGCGTGCTTTATTTCTTTCCGGTGGACGGCGACCTGTGTAACGTCGTGCTGGCTGTCCAGAAAAAGCCGTTGTTCGAGCTGACGAAGGTTCGGCACCTTCGCCTGGAAGGAGTTTCTTTCGCGTACAGCACCGGCAAGGCGGTCTCGGTGGATGCGTGCGAGAATGTGGTCCTCGAAAATCTTCGCGTGTCGAACCTCACCGTCGACGGCATCGGGATTAACGGCGGCAAGGACTGTGGCTTGAGCCGGTGCGAGGTGTCTGACGTGGGCGGGACGTGCGCCTATGTGTACGGCGGCGACCGGAAGTCGCTGACCTCGTGCGGCCACTTCGTCACGAACTGCCGCCTGCATCACAGCGGGCGGCTGCAGCGGACGCAGGGAAAATGTTTGAGCTTCGTCGGGGTCGGCATCCGGGTGACGCACAACGTGATTTACGATGCGCCGTATATCGCGGTGGGATACGGCGGTAACGATAACGTTTTCGAGTTCAACGAGGTCCACTCTGCGATGATGGAGTCCGGCGACGGCGGAGGCCTTTACACGGGACGGGATTGGGGCTCGCAGGGGAATGTCATCCGGTGCAACTATTTTCACCATTTCGGCAAGCCCGGCGTGGACTGGCAGAAGACGCGTGGACTGAATCCGGATTACGAGCCGTTGCGCGAGAGCGTCATGGTCATGGGCGTTTATCTGGACGACTGCGACAGCGGCGACACGGTGTGCGACAACATCTTCTACCGCACGGGCTGGTCCGCCTTCGTCGGCGGTGGCCGCTACAACAAGATTTTGAACAATCTGTTTGTCGAATGCACGTCCGCGTTGCATCTGGATGACCGCGGCCTGCAGCGTGCCCGGCCGGGGGAAGGCACGAAAGACGGCTGGGACCTGTTGGCCAAGCTGCAGACCTTCAACTGGCAGGAGTCACCCTGGAAGGACAAATATCCGCATCTGGTGGATATCATGCAGGATGAGCCGAAGCTGCCGCTGCACAACGTTTTCGCGAAAAACGTGGCGATCAACTGCCCGCGTTTCCTGCAGATGCACGGCAGCGTGAAGACGACGGCGCTGTCGCGCTTGGATTTTCACGACAATCTCGTGTTCGGCCCGGTCAACAAAGGGGATTTGGAGAGCTTTCCTCAGACGGATGCGGGTAAGAAACGCGCCGAATTCCGTTCCGAGACCTTGCCGGACAGCGCGGATCCGGATGTGAGCGGATTCAAAGTGCAGGACAGCCCCGAGTTCAAACGGCTTGCGCCGTGGTTCGCGGCGGTCCCGTTCGCGAAGATCGGACTCGAAAAGTAGCGGGGCCGGGTTCCACGCCGGCTTTCCGTTATTTGACTTCGGCGCGCTTGGCCACCTGCTGCGCCATCTCTTCGGGCGTGATTTCTTCGACGCGGACGTTGTCGAAGTAGTAGAGGCCGTTCGGCCAATAGGCGTAGAGCCGGACCTTGAACTTTTGGATCCGCGGCGATTGGGCCGTCGGGTTGAAGCCGATCGAGGCGGTGTGCCATTTGGCGGCGCTACAGGTGTCGGGCTCGAGCCGCGTCTGATAGCCGTCCACCCAGGTCTTGCGCGCGGGGTGCCACAGGAAGCCTTTGATCCAAACGAAGGCTTTGCCGACGCCCCGGAAATCGGCGGTGAGCTTGTAGTTCTGTCCCGGCTTGCAGTCGATGAACTCCGAGTCGAGCATGACCCCTTCATTGCCGCCGATGCTGCCATAGCTGGCGGGGGCAATGGGCGTTTTGACGGGCGGCTTGAGCATCGGATCGGCGGTGAAAGCCGTGTGCCAGTCCAGCGCCTGCTTGCGGTCGACCAGCGTGTCCATCTTGACGATACGGCCGCGCCCCTCTTCCGTCACGTAGAAAGAGGTCAGTCCGTCCGCTGGTTCCCAGTGCTCCGCTGCTGTCGAGCCTTCGTCGAAGGTGCCGTTCTTGACGAGGTTCTCGCCGGCGAAGAGGAAGGCGTTGGCGAATAGCGCCAAGGCTGTTGCGACCCCGGTGCGGTTTTGCGGCTCCGCGTGTGGATGTGTCATTTCTATTCCTCTGTATCGGGGTCGGCGAGGGCGCGGAAATAGGCGTCGACGCTCTCCTCGTATCCGTCGGGTGTGGGCTCGTTGCTCTGGTATCGGGTGGCGGCAATTCGCTTCGTCGCGGCGTGGCTCTTCTCCGCGCCGCCGCCGGCTTTGGAATTCATGATGGTTTGGGCGTCTTTGAGGCTGCTGAGAAGGGAGCTCTGGATTTGCCTGACCTGCAGGCCTTGTCCGGCCGAGCGGTTCTTCTGGATCTGCTCCATTTTGTTGACGGCGTCTTCAAGGTCGCCCGTCGGGAGATTGCGCACGTTCAGCTCGCGCAAAAGCGCTTCGGCTTTCTGTTTCAGCTCGGCCTGTTGACCGGGCAGCCGCTGTTGGACGTCCGGCTTCTGGTCGGGGGTGATGCCGCGCAGGCCGTCGCCGCCCACCCCGGACTGTTTCCCGCCGCCGGTCGCGCCGCCCTGGGGGTCCTTCGAGCTGTCTTTGACCGTGCCTTTCTCAAAGGGGGATTGCACCAGCCGGGTCGGCGTGTCGCGTCCGCCTTTGCCGGTGGCCTCTTTTTCGACAAACTGTCCGGTGGATTTTCCGGAGCGCCCCTCGCCGGAACGGCCGCCGACTTCATTGTTGTTGGGCATGACGTTCCCGGTGATGCCGCGGGCCGACATGTTGTCCATGTTGCCGTCGCTCACCCCCCAGCCGAGGCCGTCGTCCATGGCGCTCAGAGAGGAGCCGGTGGAGTCCTCGACGTCCGCCATGTCGCTCACGTCGTCGATCAGTTTGCCGATGATGTCGGTCAGCTCTTCGGGGAGGTCTTGGAGCGGCACGTCGGGATTGACGCCGCCCTCCTCGCCATTCCATTTGATGAAATCTTTGGAATCCGAGAGCCAGCGCTCCAGGTTGGCTTCGATGCTTTCCGCCTGCTGCCCCAAAAGCTCCTCGTTGACCGTGGCGATCTCGATGTGTTTTTTCTCCAGGGCCGCGCCGGATTTCTGCAGTTCCTCGATCATCTCGACCAGCTCGTCCGCCATGGCCGAGTTGGAGAAATCCTGATTTTCGACTTTCGAGAGATCGTTGAACGCGGCTTGGAAGAACTTGGCGAAATCCTGTTGTTTGGCGGCGAGGTCGCCCAGCAGTTTCTCTTCGGACTCGGTCCAGTCTTCGGGCTCTTTCTTGTCGATCGCCTCGAGATCGGCCATGATTTTGCGCTGTTCCTCCTTGAAGACCGAGAGTCCATTCTTGAGTGACTGAAGCTTCTCGGAAATCTTCTGGTTCTGATCCTCCGCCGCGAGCCGCTCCTGTTTCAAGTCTGCCAGAGCCTTGTCGCTGCTGACCGTCCCCAGAATGCGCTGGAGCGCGGTGACGATGTCGGTCTGCTGGAGTACGATCTCGTTGAGGCCCGCCTTGCGGCGCTCGTCGTCGAGCCCTGCGATGACCGGGATCTTATTCATCAGAGGCTCTGAACGCGCGGTCCGCAGGTCGCTGACGCTGTCGAAGAGCCCCTTTTTGATTTTCGACCGGCGGTATAGGTCATCGGCCAGGGTGGCGCCCAACACGATCCGTCCGTGAACGGATTCCTGCCGTTTCTGAAGTACATGGCTGAGGCGCTCGTGGCGGTCGCGCTCGATGCGGGAAGCGATCCAGTCGCGCAGCTCCTTCTGCTGGTCGAGCGCTTCGGAGAGCACGGTGAAGAGACGGACGTAGGGACTGTCCTTGTCTCCGTCGTCCAGCGCCTTGGCCAAGTCGGCGACGTGCAGTGTCAGCGGGATGATCCCGGTGCCGGACTGTGGCGGCCGGTGGTTGTCGAAGGCCCGTGCCCAAATCTTGTAGCTCGCGTTGCGCGCGAAGAGGACCTCGGAGACCGTGATCAAGCACGTCTCGTTGCGGTCACGTTTGATGTCGCGGTAAGTGAGACGCTTCAGGACCTGTTCCTCTTGATTGCGGACGGTGAAGATCTCGAGCGCGGTCAGGCCGTAATCGTCGGATTCCTCGATGTCCAGGGGGAAGCTCTGCCCCACGCCGGTCTGCACGTTCAGCTCGCGGTTAAGGAGCCGCACGTTTGGGGCTTTATCGGCCAGAAGTTTGAAACGGCACTGCCAGACGGCCGTGTGGGTGAGGCCGCGGGCATCCTTGACGTCGAGCGAGACGCCGGTGTCTGCGAGCATGTCGAATTCAAGGTCGGGCCCGGCGAGGCGCGCGTTGTCTTTGAAGAACGCGATTTCCTGCCGTGCCGGCGCGCCGGTGAGGACTTGGACGTGCGAGCCTCTGAGAATTTCGGCTTCCCGTTTGGAGGGGCTTAGCGTCCAGGCCTTGCCGCCGGTGTAATCGGGCGGGGTGACGGTGACGGCGAGCTTCTCCAGACGCGGGCGGCGGATGACCGAGACCGTATACCAGCGGCTGCTGTCGTTGCCGTTTTTGACGGCGTAACGCGTGTCGCGCGCGAGATCGCTCAACTCAAAGACAAAGCCGTCTGCGGCGGACCGCATCGGATAGAGCAGGGAGACCTTGCCGGCCTTGACCAGAAGGTCGAGGCCGGAGGCGCGGCGCCCGAACTTGACGGCCGTGGCGCGGATCATGCAGGACGATCCTTCGATGATCTCCGTGTCGCCGGGGGTGACCTCGAACTGGGTGTGGTTGAGCGGGGTTACGGAGGTGGCGGGGTTGGTGAAGCGCAGAAAGGCGTTCCGTGCGTGTGCCCCGAACGGGATGACGTAGGCGAGGAGGAGGAAGCCCCCGGCGGCGCATAGCCTGAGCGCGGGTTTCAGGTGCGCATGGAGCCACACGCGGCGGAGATCGATGCCGGCGCAAGACGATTCCGCGGCGTCGGAGAAAACCTCTTTGATATAGGACGGAAGCGCGGGGTCGCGGTCGAAATGGACGGCGTTGACGAGGCGGTTGTCGCCGATGCCGTACCGCTGTTCCAGATAGACGGCCGTTTTTGCCGCGTCGGGGTGCTTGTGCCAGTAGAGAAAATAGAGGCGCACCGCCCCCGCGGCCAGCGAGGCCAGCGAGGCCAGCGCGAGGCCGGCCCGCAAGAGGGGCGGCAGGTTGAAGAGATTGTCGGCGGCGAAAACCGCGATGAGCCACACCGGGAACGCCGCGCAGGCCAAGAGCAGCTGGCGTAGGGTGAGGCTCAGACGCCGGTGGAGGGCTGCCCTAGTTAAGGTCGCGTATAAAGTGCCACGCTTCATTGTTCTTCTCGTCCGGTCTGACGTGCAGCACGCTGCCGGGGACCACGGCGTCCAGCATTTTGCCGGTCATGAGTTTGCGGTTTTGCTCGCCGCCTTTCTGTTTGTGCCGGATCAGGAGGTAACGCTGGTCGACTTTCCAGTCGGGGGCGGCAAGATGCCAGCTCCAGACCTCGAGGTGCCAGAGAAACCCGCCGGGCGTCCAGCGCTGCGACTCATAATAGTCCGCCCGGCGCTTGTAGACAAGCGCCTTGGCGAAGGCCCGGTTGCCGCGGAGACGCAGGATCCAACGGTCGTTGAAGAAGTCATCGGCCAGCGGGAATTTCTCGTTGATGGCGGCGAGGTCACCCTCCTGCAAGGAGTCGCCTGCGGCCTCGCCTGGCCCCGCGTCGGAGAGTCCGGCCAAGGCATGCGTGTCGGTCAGCACGCAGAGGTCGTAACAGCCGGGGAGGACGATGCCGAAATCGAAACGGTTGTCTTTCGTGACGTTGGCGAACAAAACATGACCGCGCCCGTTGTCCATCGCGGTGACCGACTCAACGGTGCCGAAGCCTTCGACGGTGCCGCGGATGGGCAGGCCGCCGGAGATCGCGTTGGCGGTCATACGGATGGAGCTGACATAGGTGACGTCCGCGAGCTTCTCCTCTTTCTTGCCCTTGATCTGACGCTGGAGGAACAGCTTCTGCTGTCCCGAATCGGAGGTGAGGGCGAGGACCGCCGAGATCATGTGGCCCGTGACGACGCTGCCGTTGACCAGCGTGATGCGCGTCCTGAAGTTGATCAGGGGGTATTCGCCGTCCAGAAACACTTTCTCGGGCCGTCCCGCCTCCTTGAAGGTCCAAGGGCGTTCCATGCCGGCTTTCTCAACCTCCTGTTCAAGCGTCACCAGATCGCTGAGCGTGAACATGCGCTGCCGGTCTTCTCCGAGCGGAACGAGGGTCAACGGCCGCGGGCCGACCATCCGAATGTCTCCTGAGGCCACCGTGTCGTCAGAGAATGTGACCACGGCCGGGACCGCCTCACCGCCGCCATACGCCTGAAGAGCAAGAAGAAAACCGAAGAGCCAGAGGCTGTTTTTGTCCTTCGCGTTCAATCCCCGTCCCCCTTTTGATGCGGAACATTGTATCGCAGTCGGAACGTGCGCGGCAACACTTGGCCAAAATAATGAAAAAGGGAATGCGCGGTTTTCGGGAATTCTTCGCGTCGAAATTCCGAATTTCTGTAGCAAATTCCGGATTGACGGATGGGGGGATAATCAGATACACTCAATCGGCATTGTCTGATCGGATGTCCTGTATCATCGGTTTGGCCATTGCCGTTGCCTGCGGTTCGGAATATGACGACACGAAGCGAATGACCCCCGACATCTGAAGACGGTTTGGAAAGCGGTTGGGCAGGCGTTTTATGGGTGCGGAAACACAGGATGTCGTACAGGGGTTTATCAATCACCACGTGATGCGTCACGCGGGGTCCACGGATGTGTGGAACCTGCCGTTTGTCCATCTCAACGCGCTCGAATGGTTCCACTACGATGCGGTGATGGTGTTCGTTGTCGTCGCGCTGCTGTTGGCTGCGGCGGTCGCCGTGCGCCGCCGGTACGCGGAGATCCCCAAGGGGATTGCCGCCATTGCCGAAGCCTACGTGGTGTTTATCCGCGACCAGGTCGTCTATCCGAATTTCGGCCCGGTTTGCGGACGCGGCTTCATCTCGTTCTTCTGTTCCCTTTTCGTTTTCATCCTGTTTGCCAACCTGCTCGGCCTGGTGCCGATCTTCAGCACCGCCACCGGCAACGTCAGCGTGACGGCGGGCCTGGCCACGATTTTCATGTTCACGTGCCTCGGCGCGGTGATCAAGCTGCGCGGGTTGCGCGGGCTCAAGTCCGCTTTCGTTCCCCACGGTTTGCCGGGATGGCTTGTACCCATCATGGCGGTGATGGAGGTGATCAGTCTGTTCTCCCGCGTGTTCGCGCTGACCATCCGCCTGTTCTGCAACCTCTTGGCCGGGCACATCGTGATCTATTCTCTGCTGGGCATGGTGGTGCTTTTCGGCTGGGCCGCTTTTCCCGCCGTGGTCATGGCGGTGCTGATGTATTTCTTCGAGCTGTTTGTGGCGTTCCTGCAGGCGTATATCTTTACCCTGCTCTCGGCGATTTTCATGAACATGATGTTGAATCCGGAACATTGAACGGAAAGAAACGAGGTGCGAGATGATGGTTCCTATGGCAATGAGTACGGCGGCGGTCGGCGCGGGTCTCACTCTGATCGGCGCGGGTGTGGGCATCGGGCTCCTGTGGGCCACTGGGCTGCAGAGCATGGCGCGGCAGCCTGAGCTGCAGGCGAAGCTCCAGACGGCGATGATCATCGGCGCGGCCTTTATCGAAGGCGCGGCGCTGTTCGCGCTGGTGATCTGCTTGATGAAGGGTTAAGCGCCTCGGGCCTTATCCAAGGGCAAGGATCATGACATGAGCGAAGTCGAACACGCCGGGGCTGTCGAGGCGGTTCCGGGGATACCGGAGCCGATCCAGAAATTGCCGAG
Source organism: uncultured Lentisphaeraceae bacterium (assembly GCA_964579865.1). Classification (GTDB taxonomy): domain Bacteria; phylum Verrucomicrobiota; class Kiritimatiellia; order RFP12; family UBA1067; genus DAOPZC01. The sequence continues at coordinate 43,121 of CAZOIS010000003.1, forward strand.
CGATGTTATGCAGGTATCGGACAAGATGATCCTGCTGACGTGGCTGGCCTTCGGCATCGCCGCGTTCTGTCTGCACCGGTTGCTCTGGAAGCCGATCCTGCATGCGGTCGAGGGGCGCGAGAAATCGATCAGCGATGCCCTGAGCGGTGCCGCTCAGGCGCGCAAAGAGCTGGCGGAGTCAGAAGACCGCAAGCGGCAGACGGTGGAGCAGGCCAACGACGAGGCGCGCAAGGTGGCGGAGCAGGCGGCGCGCGAGGCGGCCGCAGCCGTCGCGCGCGCGGACCGCGAGGCCAAGGCGGTGGCGCAGCGCAGGCTGGACGAGGCGGCGTTGGTGATCGAAGCCGAGCAGCGCAAGGCGTTCGAGGCGGTGCGCCGCGACGCCGCCGAACACCTTGGCGACACGATCGAGCATTTCCTGCGTCAGGAACTCACGGATGAGCAGAAGCGCGCGTACCAGGCGGCGATTCTCGGCGAGGTGAAGTTATGAACGGCGAAGGCGTCTTTGCCCGCGCGTATGCCCGTGCGCTGTACGGCGCGGCGGCGGCGCGTCACGAGGAGGCGAACGTGACGCAGGACGTCCTCGCCTTGGAGCGGCAGTGGAACGGCTCGCCCGAGTTGCGGCTTTTCTGCCGGCGGCATCTTCAGGGAAGCCCGGGCAACCGCGCCGCGGTTGTCCAAAAGATCTGGGGGGCGACGTTCACCCGGACGCTGATCTCTTTTCTGGAGATGATGGCGCAGCGGGATCACCTGTCGCTGCTGCCGTCGGTGGTCCAGCAGTATCAGAAGATGGACGACCGCGCGCAGGGATGCAGCGACGTCCGCATCACGTTCGCCGTTGAGCCAGACGAGGGCCAGATCGGCCAGATCCGCCGGCAGGTCGCCGACGCGTTCGGCCCGATCATGAAGGTCCAAACGCAGGTCGAGCCCGCGCTGATTGCGGGCGTGCGGTTTTTCGTCAACGACAAGCGGGTGGACGCCAGCCTCGCCGGCCGCTTGGCCCGTTTGCGGTATGGCCTGAGTAAACCGATGCAGCCGGGAGCGGCAGCGAGCTGAGATTTTTGCAGGAAGGCTTTATGAATATTCAACTGAAACCCGATGAGATTTCCGCCCTGTTGCGCCGCCAGATGCAGATGGTGGACCGGCCGGTGGATGTGGCCGAGGTCGGCACGGTGTTGAGCGTGGGGGACGGCATCGCCCGCGTCGACGGGCTCTCCAACGTGATGTATAACGAGTTGGTCGAGACCGAAGACGGCGTGGCCGGGCTGGCGTTGAACCTCGAGGAAGACTCTGTGGGCATCGCGATTCTCGACGATGTGACGCGTGTCCGAGAAGGCGACTTGTTCCGCCGTACGGGGCGCGTGGTATCGGTGCCGGTCGGCAAGGCGCTGGAGGGGCGCGTCGTGGACGCTTTGGGCCGGCCGCTGGACGGCAAGGGCCCGGTGATTTCCGACGACATGATGCCGGTCGAGGGGTTCGCCCCGTCGATCATCGAGCGCAAGAACGTGTGCGAGCCGATGCAGACGGGGATTCTGGCGATCGACGCGCTGACGCCGATCGGGCGCGGCCAGCGCGAGCTGATCATCGGCGACCGCAAGACCGGCAAAACGACGCTGGCGATCGACACGATCCTGAATCAGGCCGGGACGGGGGTCCGCTGCTTCTATGTGGCGGTGGGCCAGAAGCTCTCGACCGTGGCGGCGCTGCACAAACTGTTGGTCGAGCACGGCGCGATGTCGTACACGACGATCATTCTGTCCAACGCCTCAGAACCCGCTCCGCTGCAGTACCTCGCGCCTTATACGGGGTGTGCGATGGCCGAGTACTGGCGCGACCGCGGCGGGCACGCCCTGGTCATCTACGACGATCTCACCAAGCATGCGCAGGCCTATCGCCAGATGTCGTTGCTGCTGCGCCGCCCGCCGGGACGCGAGGCGTTTCCGGGCGACATTTTCTATCTGCACAGCCGGCTGCTCGAGCGCGCGGCGAAACTTTCCGACGAAAAGGGCGGCGGCAGCCTCACGGCGTTGCCGATCGTCGAGACGCAGGCGAACGACATTTCGGCCTACATCCCCACCAACGTGATCTCGATCACAGACGGGCAGATCTTTCTGGAGGCGGGCCTTTTCCACGAGGGACAGCGCCCGGCCATCAACCCCGGCATTTCGGTTTCGCGCGTGGGCGGCGACGCGCAGGTCAAGGCCATGAAGCAGACGGCCGGCCCGCTGCGCGTGCTGCTGGCGCAGTACCGCGAGCTCGAGGCTTTCATGCGCTTCTCTTCGGATTTGGACGCGAACACGCTCGAACAGCTGTCGGTGGGACGATCGCTGATGCGCGTCTTGCGGCAGGCGCCCAACCAGCCCGTGGCGGTCCACAAGCAGGTGGCGGTGCTCTACGCGGGGACGCAGAAGGCCTTGGTGAAAGTGCCGGACAATCGCGTGCCCGATGTGGTGAAGGCGCTATATGAGGCCGTCGACACGCGGGAGAGCGGGCAGGCTTATACGGCGCGGTTCAATGCCAAGCCGGTGATGGACGACGAGCTCAAGGGCATGCTCAACGAGCTGATCGAAGAGACGGTCAAGAAATACCGTAAGAGCTGAGGCACGGCAAGCGGCGTGAAACATGGCTAACTTTCGTGAGTACAGTTCGCGGCTGGCGTCGATGGGCGGCATGCGGCGGGTGACGGCGACCATGAAGATGGTGGCCGCCTCCCATCTGCACCGCGCGCAGACGGAGCTGCATCTGCCCGAACCGTTCGCGGCGGCGTTGTGGCATCTGGCCCCCGTCATGCGGCAGGCGGATTTCGCATCGCATCGCGTGTGCCTGGAGCCGCCGGAGAAGGGGAGCCGCATACTGTTGGTGGTGGTGACGTCCAATCGCGGCCTGTGCGGCGCTTTCAACAATTCGGTGGTCCGCGAGGTCCGGCGCTGGGTTAAAGAGCAAAAGGCCGCGCGCGGGGTCTGGATCGAGGCCGTTTTCGCCGGGCAGAAGGGGTACGCGGCGCTCCGCCACGAGATTTCTCCCTGCATGAAGCCGGTGGATGTCACCGCGCATCCGCAGCCCAAAGAGACGGTCGCCATTTCCCGGCATGTCATCGACAGCTTTCTCGCCAAACGCTACGACGAGGTCTGGCTCGCAGGCAACCGGTTTGTGAACACGATGACCCACGAGACCAAGGTCCTCCGGCTTTTGCCGTATCAGCCGCATCCTACGGTTGCGCGTCCCGAAAAACTGCCGGAGGCGCTGCCGAACATCATCGAGCCCGGCGACGACCGCATGCTTGAGGCGATCGTGCGGCAGTGGGTGCATCTCGACGTGTATTACGCCTTGCTGAACAGCGTGGCGAGCGAACACGCGGCGCGGGTGATGGCGATGGAGAACGCGACGGTCAATCTGCGGCGGATGGAGAAAGAGTTGATTCTGCTGCGGAACCGCGCCCGGCAGGCGGCGATCACCAACGAGCTGACGGAGATCGTCAGCGGCGCGGAATCTTTGAATTGAGTGAGGCCGGGCGGACGGCATTCTCGGTAGAAAGACGGAGAGCGATATGAGTGAACAGACGGCAGAGAAGGGCAATCGCGGGCGCGTCATTCAGGTGTTGGGCGCGGTGGTTGATGTGGAGTTCCCGGACGGTTACAGGCCGCGCCTCCTGCACGCGTTGAAAACGACCAACCCGCTGCTGAACGACCAGCCCGAGAACCTCGTGCTGGAGGTGGCCCAGCATTTGGGCGACTGCCGCGTGCGCGCCATCGCGATGGATTCGACCATCGGGCTGGTGCGCAATGCCGAGGTGCGCGACATGGGCGAGTCCATCGTCATGCCCGTCGGCAAGCCGACGCTCGGGCGCGTCATGAATCTGCTGGGCCAGCCGGTGGACGGCAAGGGCCCGGTCGTCGCCGAGACGCGTCTGCCGATCCACCGTCAGCCGCCGCCTTTCATCGAGCAGAACCCCGAGGCGCAGGTGCTCGTGACCGGCATCAAGGTGATCGACCTGCTCACCCCTTACCGCAAGGGCGGCAAAATCGGTCTGTTCGGCGGCGCGGGCGTGGGCAAGACCGTGCTGATTCAGGAACTGATCCACAACATCGCCCACGAACACGGCGGCTACTCCGTGTTCGCAGGCGTGGGCGAACGGACGCGCGAGGGCACGGCGCTCTATCAGGAGATGGCCGGTGCGGGCGTGCTGGACAAGACCGCGATGGTGTTCGGCCAGATGAACGAGCCGCCGGGCGCGCGGTCGCGCGTGGCGCTGTCCGCTCTGACCGTCGCCGAACACTTCCGCGACGCGATGCATCAGGACGTGCTCCTGTTCGTTGACAACATCTTCCGCTTCACGCAGGCGGGCTCCGAGGTTTCGGCGTTGCTCGGGCGCATTCCTTCTGCGGCGGGGTATCAGCCCTCGCTCGGCACGGAAATGGGCGAGCTGCAGGAACGCATCACCTCCACCAAAGACGGCTCGATCACGTCGGTGCAGGCGGTGTACGTCCCTGCGGACGACTACACAGACCCCGCTCCGGCGACCACCTTCGCGCACTTGGACGCGACCACCGAACTGTCTCGCGCAATCGTGGAGCAGGGTATTTACCCGGCGGTTGACCCGCTCACGTCGAGTTCGTCGATGCTGGCGCCCGAGGTGGTCGGCGAAGAGCATGTGCGTGTGGCGCGCGGCGTGCAGGAAGTCTTGCAGCGGTACAAGGAGTTGCGCGACATCATCGCGATTCTGGGCATGGACGAACTGTCGGAGTTCGACAAGATGACCGTTTCACGCGCCCGCAAAATCCAGCGTCTGCTGTCCCAGCCGTTCCACGTGGCCGAAACATTCACGGGCATGAAGGGCGCGTACGTGAAGCTGGAGGACACGATCCGTTCCTTTGCGGCCGTTTTGGACGGCAAATGCGACGAGTTGCCGGAGCAGGCCTTTTACATGGTCGGCACGATTGAAGACGTGTACGAGAAAGCCAAGACCCTGAAATAGCCATGACCACCTTCCCCTTCAGCATCCTGACTCCGGGCGGCACGATCGTGAGCGGCGAGGTGACGCAGATCGAGGTCCGCACCTATGTGGGCGCGCTCGGCGTTATGGCCAAGCACGAGCCCATGGTGGCCGCGTGCCCGGCCGGCATCGTGCGCATCCAGCAAGACGGCGTCTGGGTCCGCTTCAAGACCGGGGCGTGCCTTCTGACGACGGACGGCATCAAGGCGACGGTGCTGACTTCGGAGGCCCAGTATGCGGGCGCATGAACCGGGCGTGTGCCGGTCATGATGCCGGCCTGCTTCAAAGGAGCCCCGGTGATTTTTACGGGCACTTTCTTGACGCGGCATGGAAGCGGATGTTACACTGACCTTTCAGTAAAGAATGTTTTTCTGAAACGTTAAAAGCGGGATTTCATTATGGCAGGCGAGAAAACGGATCAGGTGGCCCAGCAGGCGCAGAATTTCTTCAATAAAGGGGTCGCGGCATTCGAACGCGGGAATTTTGACATTGCGATCGACCTTCTGATGCAGTGTGTAACCTTTTCGCCGGGGTTTTCGCGGGCCCGCAAGGTCTTGCGGGCAGCGCAGATCGCGAAGTTCCGCAAAGAGAAAAAGAGCAAGATGGCCGCGCAGGTCCAAGAGTTCAGCGCGGTGCTCTTGCGCATGAAGATCGCGGGCCTGATCAAGGCGGGCAAGACCGAAACGGCGCTGATCGAATGCGAGAAGCTGCTGAATATGAACCCCCTGCACTCTCAGAACGTGGAGCTGGCGGTGGAGGCCGCCGATGCGGCGGGGCATCCGGAGGCGGCGCTGTTCACGGTGGAGGCCGCCTATGAGAACAATCCCGACGACATGTTGCTGCTGCGCCGGGTCGCGGATTACTATATGCGGGTGGGCGATTATGCCAAGGCCCGCGACGCGTACGTCAAGCTCAACGCGTTCCTGCCGAACGATCAAGCCATCTTCAAGCTGTTGAAAGACGCCGAAGCGCGCGTGACCATGGCGTCCGGATGGGAGGATATCGCGGGTAAAAAAGACGGATACCGCGACCTCATCGCCAACAAGGATCAGGCCAAGCAGCTGGATATCCAGGCCAAGGCGGTGGTCGCCGGCTCCGATGCGGACGGGCTGATCGAGGAGGCTCGCGCCCGTATTGAGAAAGAGCCGAACAACCTCAACCTCTATCGCGCGCTGGCGAGGTTGCTGACGCAGAACAAGCGGTTTGACGAGGCGGTCGAGGCGCTGGAGTCGGCCCGCAAGGTGAACGCGGCCGACCCCGAGCTGGACCGCGCGATCACGGCGACGAAGATTCAGGCCTTCGAGTCCAAGATCGCGGCGCTCAAGACCTCGGGCGATGCGGATGGCGCGGCGAACATGGAGGCGGAGATGAACCAGTTTGTCTTCGACGACCTGAGTTCGCGTGTGCAGCGTTACCCGAACGATCTCAAGCTGCGCTTCGAGCTGGGGTTGCAGTACTACAAGTACGATTATTTCGACGATGCGATCGGGCAGTTGCAGCTCGCCCAGCGCAGTCCGAAGGAGCGCGTCGAGGCGCTGTATTATCTGGCGATGTGTTTCACCAAGAAGGGCCAGCGGGACATGGCTGTCATGCAGCTTGAGACCGCCAACGAGCAGCTGCCGATCATGGATGAGCTGAAGAAGAAGATCGTGTTCGAGCTGGGCAACCTGGCCGAGCAGGCTGGAGATATCGAGAAGGCGTTCGGTTATTACAAAGACGTTTACGGCGCAGACATCGGTTACGAGGACATCGGCGTGCGTATGGAGCGCATCTATAAGTTGCGCCAGTCCCATCAGGGGTGAGAAGCGCCTCGGGCGGCAAACGACTCAAAAAGGAACAGCCTGCCGCTGTTCCTTTTTTTTGTGCGCCGATGATGTGCCGATCACCAGGGGGCCGCCGCCGATAGGCCCAAGAGCGAAGCCGCGTTGCCGCCGAGAACGGCATTTTCCTGCGCCGCAAGAAACCCCGCGGATCGGACGAAAGACACTCCGTCCTCGAAACTCAGCCAGGGCCAGTCGGTGGCGAACAGCAACTTGTTTGCGGGATGCTCGCGCAACACGCGCCGCGTCGCCGCGTCGTCAAAGTTCTGTTTCAGGATGGAGGTGTCGAGGTAGATGTCTTTGCCGAGCACATTTTCGATCGCGCTTCCCCATTGACGCCATCCGCCGAGGTGGGCGGCAATGAATTTCAGTCCCGGCACCTCGCGCATGACACGGGCCACACGTTCTGGGCCGCAGACCGGCTCGAACGGAAACCCGATGTCGAAACCGCAGTGGCACTGCACGACGAGGTTGAGGTCGCGGCAACAGCGGAAGAACTCCAGCATTTCGGGCGTATCCAGGACGCACGGCTGATAGTAGGGGTGCAGCTTGATGCCGCGGATGCCGCTTTCGGCGACCTGCGTCAAACGCGCGAAGCGGGCCTCGTCGGACGGGTGCACGGAGGCGAAGGGGATCAGGTGGCGCGCCGCTACGTTCCCGCGTCCGCCGTCACGGATGGCGAGCGACTCCGTGAGGATTCCCTCGAACTGGGAGGGTTTGGTGGCGATCGGGCAGACGACCGCGTAATCGACTCCGCTCTTCTGCATGTCCCGGAGCAGTCCGGCGACCGTGCCGTCAGCTGCGGGAGAAACATAGTGATCACACTTTTCAACCAGCTTCTCGAGGGCGCGCGCCGCCAAGTCATCAGGAAAAGTATGTACGTGGACGTCAATCAACATGGCGAACTCCGGTTCAATTGAAGAAGAGAAACTTTAATACGAATGCGGGGCCGATGCGAGAAAAAACAGGCTGCGGCGCACAGCAGATGCCGCTACACGCGCGGGCCTGCCTGTGATATAGTTGCGCATTATCGAACCTCGGGAGCATATCTATGGCCGCTAGGAAAAAGACTGTTGACCCCCGTCCGGACTGGGACACCTATTTCATGGAGATCGCCCAGGTGATGGCGACGCGGGCAAACTGTTCGCGTCGCAAAGTCGCGGCGATCGTTGTGTCGGAGAACCGCATCATCTCGACCGGATACAACGGCACGCCGCGCGGGGTGAAGAACTGTTTCGAGGGCGGGTGCGCGCGCTGCGCGGGCAAGGCGCCGTCGGGGGCGAGCCTCGAGGAGTGCATCTGCGTGCATGCCGAGCAGAATGCGATCTGTCAGGCCGCCTACTACGGCATCCGCCTGGCGGGTTCGGCGATCTACGTGACAATCAGCCCCTGTCTGACCTGTGCCAAGATGATCATTAACGCGGGCATACGCGAGGTCATTTATGGCGGCGAATACGCCTTTACCGAGCAGACGCAGCGGTTGCTCAACGAGGCGGGGGTGAAGTGCCGCCGCTATGTCAAAAAATAACAAGGGCCGTACACTTCTCGGGCCGGCGGACGGACCTGGCGGGTGCGGGCGCGCGAAGCGGGGGCCCTTGTGCGTTGCCGCAGCCGTACTTTCCCCGCCAGCCCCGGCTTGTCGTGCGCGGGAAACGGCCGTCTGGGGAGCATTTTGATACGGCGTTTCATTGACACTGTGCGTGAATTCCGTCAAAATCATCGGTATTAATTTCAGATAAGATCGGAGTCTGCTGAGAACCTGTTTCAGCAAAGGCCTCCGAATGAAAGGAACGCATGCAAAGTCTCATCAACCATTTGAATCAGTTGCAAGAGCTGGTGCTGATCCGCGACGAGCACCGGACGACCGGTGACGGCAGCCACATGGAAAAGTTGAACGAGTCGATTGACCAGCTGACTGACAAGCTTCCGCCGGACATGAAATCGCTTTACCAGCGGCTCTACAAAAAAGATCACATCGTGATGGCGCCGATGTACAACGGGTGTTGCGCGATTTGCGGGATGCGCATGCCGATCAGCCAGGTGCAGGCGGTGCGTCTGTGCAAGCAGATCCAGAATTGTCCGAGTTGCGCGCGCATTCTCTACGAGGAAAGCGATGCGCCGCGGTGGGTGGGGGAGGCGCCGAGCCGCACCGAACCGCGCAAGTCGGGTATCTCGCGTTTTTCCGCGGAGTCGCTGATGGTTCCGGACCTGAAGGCCACGACGGGCGCGGAAGCGATCGCTGAGCTGGCCGCCGTGATGGAACAGAAGGGGTTCGTATCCGGCGTGGACAAGCTCGTGCAGAACGCGCTGGAACGCGAGGCGGTGCTGAGTACCGCCATGGAGAACGGGCTCGCCTTTCCGCACGTGCGCGGCGTCGAAGGCGGCGGTTTGACGTTGGCCTTAGGCGTTTCCAAGAAGGGCATCAAGTACGACGATGGCGGCAATGTGGTCAACATCGTGTTTTTCATCACGATTCCCACGGCGGTCAGCGCGTTTTATCTGCGCCTGATGTCGGGGCTGACCGAGACCTTCCTGAAAGAGCAGAACCGTGAGGCGATCCTTTCGTCCGAAACGCCTGAGCAGCTTTGGAAGGCGCTGACGAAGGCGACCCGCTATTCGATCAAGTGACGTTTGTGCTTGTCTCCCCAGACGGTTGGCGGAACGTGAGTTCCCTGCGGTCCGCCAGCCCGTCTGCGCAAGTGCGCGTCATCTGCACCGTTGGAAAATATTTCTGGCGCGCCGCATCTCTTCGTCAGTCGGCGGCGGCGTGTCCGTGAGCGCATACGGGCACTTCAGCGCTTCCCATTTGTATTCGCCCATCTTGTGGAAGGGGAGCAGTTCGATCTTGCGGATGCAGGCGAACCGCAACAGGAAGTCCGCCAGTCGCTTCAGCCGCGCTTCATCGAGCGTGTAACCCGGCAGCAACACGTGCCTGATCCAGACCGCCTTGCCGATGGTCTCGCAGTATTCCAGCGTCGCCAGCGTGTTGCGGTTGCTCATCCCTGTCAACGGGACGCACAGGTCGTCGTCAAGCGCCTTGATGTCCAGCAGGATCAGGTCCGCACGGTCGATCGCCCGCGCCGATTGCGCCAGCGGAACGGCGCCCGAAGTGTCGATGGCGCTGTGCAATTTGTTTTCTCTGCATCCGTCGAGCACTTCGCAGGTGAAGGCGGTTTGCAACAGCGGCTCGCCGCCGGAGAGCGTGACCCCGCCACGCGCGATGAAGGGGCGGTAGGTCAGGATGTCGGCGAGCACTTCGCCGGCGGTCATCGCTTTGCCGGCCTCTTGGCTTCGCGCGTCGGGGTTGTGGCAATAGAGGCAGCGCAGCGGGCATCCCTGCATGAAAAGGACGTAGCGGATGCCCGGCCCGTCCAGCGTGCCGAACGACTCGATCGAGTGGATCCTGCCTGTGACAGAAGGGTTCATACTGGGGCGGTCACGGGGTTTGGGTCGCGGCGTACTTCTTGATGAACTGTTGCGCGTACGGCATGGCGCCCGTGCCGACGGTCCCGTGGTTGAGCCCCGCGAGCTCGTGAAACTCGACGCTCGGGTGGCCCAGCGTGCGGAGGCTGACGGCCATGAGGTCATTCTCTTCCACGCGGCACTTGAACTCGATCTTGCGGTCCCCCAGCACCAGGCAGATCGGCGGCAGGTTGCTGGAACAATAATAGAGCGGCGCGTATTCGTCGATCAGCGGGCGGTACTGCTGGCCCGTGTCGCCGAGCAGCTTCTTCACTTGGAAATGGGTCGTGACTTGTGCGCTGACCGGGATCAGCCCCGCCAACTGGTGGATCGAGAGGTCGTGCGCGGCGAGCCAGCGGGGGTCCATTCCGACCATCGCGGTCAGGTAGCCGCCTGCGGAGTGGCCGGCCACAAAGACCTTGTTTGAGTCTCCCCCATACTGTGCGACGTTCCGGATGACCCAGGCGACGGCCGCGGCTGCGTCTTCCAGATAGGCGGGGTGCGGGGCCTTGGGCGAGAGCCGGTAGCCGACCGCCGCCACCGCGATCTCGGGATCTTTCAGGTTGATGAAATGGCGTTTTCCGCCCGTGAGCCCGCCGCCGTGGAACCAGACGACGGTCGCAAAGGCGCTGCGGTTCGCGGGATAGCGCAGGTCCAGCTGGCACTGCGATTTCTGATAGCCGTCCGCGTTGCGCAACGCTTGTGCGCTGTAATAGGACAGGTTGGTGAGCGTCACAACACCCGCTTCCGGCGGCTGTGTGAACGCGATGTTGGCCGCAAAGCTCAGCGCCGAAAAAACGGAAATAAATACGGTTTTCATTGCTGAAGAAAATAGCACACGGGAAGGCCGGTGACAAGCCGCGCGGGACGTTGCGCTTGTTAATCGGGCGAGGGCGCGTTAAACTTATCGCTTTAAATCTGTTGATCCAAAGGAGTTTTTGAGATGTCTGTCAGAGTCCGTTTTGCGCCAAGCCCCACCGGCAACGTCCATATCGGCAACATTCGCGCGGCGATTTTCAACTGGCTGTTCGCGCGTCACGAGGGTGGCAAGTTCTTGTTGCGCGTGGAGGATACGGACCGCGAGCGCTCCACCCAAGCGGCCATCGATACGCTGCTGAGCTGCATGTCGTGGCTGGGGCTCGATTACGATGAGACGGCCGTGTATCAGAGTCAGCAGATGGCGCGGCATCTGGCGGTGGCGGACGAGTTGATCCGCAAAGGGTTCGCCTACCGCGACAACAAGGGCGGCGGCGGCGAATGCGTGATTTTCCGCATGCCCAAGGAGGGGCGTCTGGAGTACACTGATGTGGTCAAAGGTACGATTAAGAAGCGGGCCGAGGACACTCAGGATTTCGTGATCGTCCGCTCCGACGGCACGCCGGTGTTCCATCTCTCCAACGTTGTGGACGACATCGACATGTCGATCACGCACGTGATTCGCGGTGACGACCACGTGGAGAACACGTTCAAGCACATTGAACTGTTCAAGGCGATCGGCGCGCCGGTGCCGAAGTATGCGCATCTGCCGATGATCGTCAACAACCAGGGCAAGCCCTATTCCAAGCGCGACGGCGCGGCCTTCGTGGGCGAGTTCAAGGAGCAGGGCTATCTGCCCGAGGCGCTTTTTAACTTCCTGCTGCTGCTCGGCTGGGCGCCGGGCGATGACCGCGAGGTGCTGAGCCGCGAGGAGATGATTCAGCTCTTTACGCTCGACCGCTGCAAATCGAGCGCGGCCCGCTTCGACATGAAGAAGCTGGTGTGGATGAACGGTGAGTATATCCACCGTCAGCCGCGCGAGGTGTATGCGGCCGAGTTCGTCTCCCGCGTGCAGGCGGCCGGGCTCTCCACCGAGGGATCCGACCTTGCGGGCATCATGGACCAGATGCAGATCCGCACCAAATTCTACTCGGAGATCCCGGGCTCGTGCGCCTATTTCTTCACGGAAGCTTACGCGTTTGATCCGAAGGGCGTCGAAAAACGCCTGAAGGCCGAGGGCGTGCCGGCGCTGCTGGACGAGGTGGCGGAAAAGTATGCGTCGCTGCCGGTTTTTGACCTGCAGACAACGCACGAGGTGCTGGCGGCGATGGGTGAGGCCCGCGGTACGGGGTTGGGGGCGATGGTGCATCCGGTGCGTGTGGCGGTGTCCGGCCTCACCGAAGGTCCCGGGCTCTTCGAGATGCTGGCGCTGCTCGGGCGCGAGAAGGTCTGCGCCCGCCTGCGGGGCGTGGCGCAGAAGTTGCGAGAGGGAAAATTCTAAGGCTGGCCTTATGCCGACACTCGCGCCGAACAGTTCTGCGATCCTTCTTGTGGGCTTTGCGCTGGGGCTGTCGGCGATGGCCTCTGAGCCGGAGCGCCGCGAATGGAACGTGGACGGCGTGACGCGCGAGGCGCTGGTCTATGTGCCGTCGCCGGCGGCGTCGAACGCCGCGCCCGCCGTTTTCGTGTTTCATGGACACGGCGGCAACATGCGCCATGCGGCCCGCGCGCTTCCCATCCATACGCTCTGGCCCGAGGCGCTGGTGGTCTATATGCAGGGAATCCCCACGCCGGGGCGGCTCACCGACAAGGAAGGGGAAAAGGCCGGCTGGCAGAACGTGCCGGGGGCCTTGGGGGACCGGGATCTGAAGTTTTTCGACGCCGTGATGGCGACGCTCCGTACGACGGTCCGCATCGACGGCAAACGCGTGTATGCCACAGGGCATTCCAACGGCGGCGGATTCACGTATCTGCTGTGGGCGGAACGCCCCTGCGTGTTCGCCGCTTTCGCGCCTTGCGCGGCGGCGACATCGCAGCTCGCGAAGCTGACGCCCAAGCCGGTGCTGCATGTCGCGGGCGAGAAAGATACGCTCGTGAAATTCGAGTGGCAGCAGAGGACCATCGACGTCTTGCGCCGGACCAACCGTTGCGGCGGCGAGGGCCGCCCGTGGGGCCCGCACGCCTCGTTCTATGCCTCCCGTGCCGATGCGCCCGTGGTGGCGCTGATTCATCCGGGCGGCCACGAGATGCCTCCCGAAGCCGCATCCTCCATCGTCCGGTTTTTCCAGACGTGCGGCGGTCCGCCCGCAGTTTTCCGGTGAACTCGACGCGAGTCGCTTTTGTCGCTTTTGTCGCGAGTCGCTTCTTGACACCGCCAGGGCTGTCATTGAGAATGATGACCGGTCTTCTCTCTGGCGAAATACGTATCAAAGAAGGAGGCGTACGATGAAAGTTGTGGCGTTTAACGGCAGTCCGCGAAAAGAGGGGAACACGGCGATTCTTCTGCGGAAGGTGCTTTCACCGATCGCGCGGGCGGGAATCGACACGGAACTGGTGCAGGTCGGGGGGCTGCCGATCCGTGGCTGCACCGCCTGCTACCACTGTTTTGAAGCCAAAGACAAGCAGTGCGTGATTCAGGCCGACATCGTTAACGACTGCATCCGGAAGATGATCGAGGCGGACGCCATCATCATGGGCTCGCCTTCGTATTTTTCGGGAATGACGGCGGAAATGACGGCGCTGATCGACCGCGCGGGGTTGGTGGGCGTTGCGAACGGGCGGATGTTCTCGCGCAAAATCGGCGCCGCTGTGGCGGTGAATCGGCGTGGCGGCGCGGTCAATGTGGTCGACGCGATCAACCATATGTTTCTGATGTCGCGCATGATTGTGCCCGGGTCGACGTATTGGAATTTCGGCGTCGGGCTCGAGCCGGGGGATGTGGAGAACGACGCCGAGTCGGTCGAGAACATGCATGACCTCGGCGAGACGATCGCGTGGCTGCTGAAGAACTTGTGCAAGAGTTGACGGCCGCGCCGCTTCTGGCCGGCTATTTCCGGGCCAGAGCCTCGACCACTTTAGCGCAGAGATTGGACATCGAGAACGGTTTCTGGATGAACCCCGCGTCCGCGTTCAACAGGTCTTGGCTGGCGATGTAATTGGACGTGTAGCCCGACATAAAAAGGCATTTGAGATTCGGGCAGATCGCCGTCAAACGTGTGGCCAGTTCCCGTCCGTTCATTTCGGGCATGACCACGTCCGTCAGCAACAGATGGATGTTGCGGGCGTCTTTCTGGGCCAAGGCGAGGGCTTCGTCCGGTGTGGCTGCGGCGAGCACATGGTATCCCCGGCATTCCAGCATCCGTTTGCACAGATTGAGGAGTGCGGGTTCGTCTTCAACCAGCAGTACGGTCTTGTGCCCGTCGCAGGCCGCCTCGGCGGGGCTGGTGACGGGAGGGGGTTCGTCCTTTCCCTTGAAGCGGGGCAGGCAAATCTTGAAGGTTGTGCCTTTTCCGGCCTCCGTGTCAACGGTGATGAATCCGTCGTTCTGTTTGACGATGCCGTAGACGGTGGCCAGTCCGAGACCGGTGCCTTCGCCGACGCCCTTGGTGGTGAAGAACGGCTCAAAGAGATGCTCGCGCGTTGACGGCTCCATGCCGCATCCGTTGTCGCGGACCGACAGCACCACGTAGTCGCCGGGGACGGTGTCCGGATGATTCTCGCAGAAGGCGGCGTCGAAGGTCGCGTTACGGGTCTCGATGTCGAGTCTGCCGGGCCCCGAGATGGCGTCGCGCGCGTTGACGCACAGGTTGGCCAGAATCTGGTCGACCTGAGACGGGTCCAGCCTGACCGGCCACAGGTTGTCGTCTGTCTGCCATGTGAGCGCGATGTTTTCGCCGATCAGGCGCTGCAGCATTTTGAACATGCCGCCCATGGTCGTTTTTAGATTCAGCACCCTCGGGGAGATGGTCTGCTTGCGCGCAAAGGCCAGCAGTTGGCGGGTGAGGTGGGCCGAATGCTCTGCGGCTTTCCGGATTTCCTGGAGGTCTTTGTAAAGCGGCTGGGCCGGGTCAAGGTTCATGACGCAAAGTTCCGCGTGGCCGAGGATCACGCCCAGCATGTTGTTGAAGTCATGTGCCACGCCGCCGGCCAGACGTCCGATCGATTCCATCTTCTGTGCTTGAATCAGCTGCGCGTGAAGACGTTCCTTTTCTTCTTCATCCCGTTTGTGGTTGGTGATGTCGATGGCGATGCCGCCCAGCCACACCGGTTCGCCCTCAATCCGGATGGGGAACTTGGTTGTTTCGAATGTGTGCGATATGCCCTTGCCGTCGCACATCGACTCTTGAAACGTGATGGGGCCGCTTTCGAGGGCTTTGCGGTCGTCCTCAACCATGCGCAGCCCCAGTTCGCCGGGGACCAGTTCGGGCGTGGTTCGGCCTTCCCACTCATTCCATCCCAGCAGATTCCGGAGATAGCGGTTGGCAAAGACGGTTTGGCCCGATCTGTTCTTGATGAACGCGGCGGCGGGCAGGTTGCCCATGAAGGCGGCAAACCGTTCGTCGCTCTCCCGCAAGGCGTTCTCCACGCGTTTGCGCTCCGTGATGTCCCGGATGATGCTCTGCAGCAGGATTTCGCCGTTCAGTACCAAGCTGCTCAGACTCACCTCGGCCAGAAACGGCGTGCCGTCCCGCCGGCGATATTCCCATTCGAAAAACTGAGGGCCTTGCGTCATCGCCCGATTGAGATGGTCAACGGCTTTTTCCTCAGACGGACGTCCGTCAGGCTGGATGGGCGGCGAGAACTCGCTGTGCGTTGCGTTCAACAGTTCATCCCGGCCGCAGCCGAACATTGTCAGAGTCCGCGCGTTGCAGTCGATCAGGCGGTGGCCGCGAATCAACAGGATCGCATCGTTGGCCGTTTCGAATAGCATGTGGTATTTGAGCTCGTTTTCGCGCAGCGCCTCTTCGGTGCGCTCCTTTTGCGTGCAGAGGTTTTGGAGCTGTTCATTTCGTTGCGCCAGATCCCGGAGTTTGGACGCGACTTGACGCTTGAGTATCAGGTTCCAAAGAAGAAAAAAGATCAGAATCCCAACGGTGGCCACCGCGGCACCTTTCAGCCAAGGCGGGAATCGGAACCCTACGTCCTCTGTGGTCCACCGTTTCAGAGACTGGTAGTAAACGGACTGCGGATCTTTTTTGAAAGCGGCCATGTGTTTGTCGATGACCGCAAGTAGCGCGGCATTGCGTGATTTGGACGTCGCAAAGAAGAGCCGTGTCGGATAGAAAATGATCGCGGTGTCTTCGAGCTGGTATTGGCGGAGATGGGCGATGCCGTAGAACCTGTTGGCAATCACCGCGTCAGCTTCGCCGCGGGCGACGGCGCTGAATGCGGCGTCGAACGTCTCGTGCGGAACAAGGGTTACTTTCAGTTCGAGCATGAGCGGCGATCCGCTGAAAAGTTCTTGTTGGATCGAACGCCCAAGCACCGACACCCGCTTGCCGTCCAGATCCAGGATGGAGCGGATGCTGGTTCCGCGTCGCGTGAAGACCTGGACCCAGTCCGACAGAACCGGTTCTTGATGAAAGTCGTACACGGCCTCGCGCGGCTGTGTGCGGGCCGTGTCGGGCAAAAGATCGATCTGCTTGGCGGTCAGCCGGTCCAGACATTCGGCCCAAGTCCCCTGTACGTATTCGAGCGACCATCCCTCTTGTTGGGCAATGGCCTCGATTAAATCGATGAAAATTCCCTCGGGCTGGCCCGTTTCGGACACGCCGATCTTCGGCGTGTTCTGGTAGATGCCTACACGCACGTGCGGGCCACTCCAGAGCGTGTGCGGTGTCATTCCTAACACGGCGGTCAAGCAGAGGAACGGTAGCCAGGTCGGACGCGATGTGTTCATCGGGCGATCCCTCCATCGAGGCGATACCATACGCAAAACGGATTAACAGAAACAACACCAGTTTCAAAATACATGCAAATGGACGAAACGCGAATATAGTCATGTTGAACGATTGTGCCGCAGATGTCAAAATATTTTGAGAGGGAATTTCGCGCTGTGATGAGCCTGCTCAAAAGGCGGTTGACTTGCTTGACGCGCTTTGTTTATATAAAAAAATTATTGTACGGGAGACTTCCGCTTCTACGGGGTCAGAAGGTTCGGGCGCGGCGGGTTGTTTTTGAAGGGAGACACACGCGAATGAACACAATCACAACGAATGCGCATGGCGATACGACGGGCTTTACGCGCCGGACATTCCTGCGGCGAGCGGCGGGAGCTGCAGCCGGGTTGGGCGCGTGGACCGCGCTCAGCGCGGACCGCGTCATCGGCGCGAACGAACGGGTGAACGTTGCGATCATCGGGTGCGGTGGGCGCGGGCGCTTCGTGCTGCGCGTGATGATCGAGGACGCAGGCGCGAATTGCGTCTGCCTGTGCGACCTGAGCGATCAGCGCCTGGAGCAGATGTGGGAGTTCATTCATCCGGTTCAGCCCAACAAGCCGCGCTTCGAAAAGGATTACCTCAAGGTTTTGGCTTCGCCCGACGTCGACGCCGTGATCATCGCGACGCCCGACAACTGGCACGCGCCGCTGACGATCATGGCGTGCCAGGCGGGCAAGGACGTCTACGTCGAGAAGCCCCACTCGCACTGCATGTGGGAGAGCGGCAAGATGGTCGAGGCCGCGGCCAAATACAGGCGCGTCGTGCAGGTCGGCACGCAGAACCGATCAACCGAGTATAACCACCAGGCGCGCGAGATCGTGCGGAGCGGGCGGCTCGGCAAGATCGGGCTGGTGAAGGTGTTCAACCTCAAGAACGGCTCGCCTTTCAAACTCGGCGACCCGGGCAAGCAGCCGGAGGGCTTCGACTGGGACCGCTGGCTGGGGCGCGCGGCGGTGCGGCCCTATCACCAGAAGCTCTGGCAGGGCGGCTGGCACTACAACTGGGACTATTGCGGCGGCGATTTGACCGACGACTCCATCCACCAGCTCGACCTCGCGCTGATGGTGATGGGAGATCCCGGATTGCCCAAGAGCGTGAGGGCGCTCGGCGGACGCTACATCCATAAGGGTGATGATGCCGAGGTGCCGGACGTCCTCAACATCGCTTGGGATTTCAGCTCGTTCGTCATGACGTTCGACATGACCCAGTACCCGAAGTACATGGAGAAAAGCTCCGATGTGCTTCGCAAAAAACATCTGGTCAGCGACTGGAAGCAGAACGCGACGCGCATCGAGTTCTACGGGCAGGACATGCTCATGATTCTCGGACGTCACGGCGGCGGCTTCGTGGTCGAAAAGGCGAGCAGCCAAGTGGTGGAGAAGGTCTACGGGCAGGCGGGCGACCTCGAGCACTACCGCAACTTCATCGCCTGCGTGAAGAGCCGCCGTCAACCCAACGCGGACGTCGCGGTCGCGCACGCCAGCAACCTGGTGGCGCACATGGGCAACATCGCCCACCGCGTCGGCAACGCCGCGCTGGCCTATGACGAAAAAAACAACCGCTTCGACAGCCCCGAAGCCACGGCGCTCATCAAGGACAGGTATCGGAAGGGATACGAGATCCCCGATGCCGTTTAGTGCCCGGGATGCGGCGAAACGGGGCTTGGCGGCGCTTGCCAGAGCGTGGAGCGCTGTGATAATTTGGGTGCATGAATCACAATGTCCTTTGCATCGGCGCGGGGTATGTGGGCGGTCCGACCATGGCCATGATTGCCCTCAAATGTCCTGATAGCCGCGTGACGGTCGTCGATGTCAACGCGCAGCGCATCGCGGCCTGGAATTCGGACGCGCTGCCGATTTATGAGCCGGGGCTGGCCGAAGTCGTGAAGCAGCGCCGCGGCCGGAACCTCTTCTTTTCGACCGATATCCAAAAAGGGATCGAGGAGAACGACATCATTTTCGTGGCGGTCAACACGCCGACCAAGACGTTCGGCCACGGGGCGGGCTATGCGGCTGATCTCCAGTACTGGGAGAAGACGGCGCGCCTGATCCACGACTGCGCCAAGGGCGACAAGATCGTGGTGGAGAAATGCACCTTGCCGGTGCGCACGGCCGCCGCGATGTCGCGCATTCTCCACTCGGGGAATTCGCCCCATCACTTCGAAGTTCTCTCGAACCCCGAATTCCTGGCCGAAGGCACGGCGATCGCGGACCTCGAAAATCCCGACCGCGTGCTGGTTGGCGCGGACGCCACGCCCTCCGGGCGCAAGGCGCTGAAAGCGGTCGCGGACATCTACGCGAACTGGGTGCCGCGCCGCAAGATTCTGACCGCGAACGTCTGGTCGAGCGAGCTCTCCAAACTCGCCGCGAACGCGCTTCTCGCTCAGCGCGTGAGTTCGGTCAACGCCCTTTCCGCCCTGTGCGAAGCCACCGAGGCCGATATCGCCGAGGTTACCCACGCCGTGGGTATGGATTCGCGGATCGGGCCGAAGTTTCTGAAGGCGGGCGTGGGCTTTGGCGGGTCGTGTTTCAAGAAGGACATCCTCAATCTGGTCTACCTCTGCGAGACCTATAATCTGCACGAGGCTGCGGCTTATTGGAAACAGGTCGTGACGCTGAACGACTGGCAGCAGGACCGTTTCGTGGGGACGGTGCTGCAGTCGATGTTCAACACCGTGGCGGGCAAGCGGATCGCGCTGCTGGGGTTCGCCTTCAAAGCCGATACGGGCGACACGCGCGAGAGCCCGGCGATCCGGGTGGCGCGGCTGTTGGCCGAAGAGCGCGCGAACGTCGTGGTCTGCGACCCGCAGGCGCTGGACAACGCGCGGATGGATCTGGCGGATTTGGGCGACGCGGTCGTTTTCGAGCCCGATCCCTATGTGGCCACGCGGGATGCGGATGCGGTGATGATCTTGACCGACTGGACCTGTTTCCGCGAGCTGGATTATGCGCGGGTGTACGTGGCGATGCGGCAACCGGCGTTTCTGTTCGACGGGCGCAACTGCGTGGATCACGCGGCGTTGCACAAGCTGGGCTTCAATGTCCACGCGATCGGGAAACCCGCGCTCTCGCATTTGCGTTGAAGACGGCGCCGCGCGTGCGGGCGGGTGCCGGTCAGCGGCCATCCGTCCGGGATGGGGCAAGGGCTGAAAGAACAGAGGGGGATAAAGCGACATGCGATGGGGCATACTGTTGGGGGGACTCGTTCTGGGCTACACCGTGTGTTTCGCTGATCCGGTCCTGAATTTCGTCTATCCCGCCGGCGGCCAGCCCGGAAGCGAATTTGAGGTCGAGATCGGCGGCGAACTGGCGGCGGACGTGACTCAGGCGGTGATCAGCGGCGAGGGGATCAAAGCGACGCTGCAGGGGCCTGTGCGAGCGGTGACCTATACGAAAAAAGGCCGGCCGGTTCAGTCCGTGGTGCCGAATCGGTTCCGTTTCAAAGTCGTGGTCGAGAAGGAGGCCGCGCCGGGGCTCCGCGCGTTGCGTGTGTGCTCGACCTATCGGTTGAGCGACCCCGTCGGCTTCGAGGTCGCCGCCCTGTCTGAGTTGTCCGAGCCGGTCACGAACCGGGCGGCGGCGGGGACGCGAACGGTCGAATCGCTGCCGGTTTGCCTGAACGGCCGTGTGCACGGCGAGGCGGGCGACCGCTACCGGTTCAAAGCGGTGAAGGGCATGACGCTTGTCGCTTTCACCGAGCCGGGGGTGCTGCCGTGCGGCGGTTTCGTTCCCGCGTTGGCGGTGACGGATGCGGCGGGGCGGCCGTGCGAGGGCGTGACAGTGTTCAACGCCGCCGCCGCGCCGGTCGCCGTCTTCGAAGTGCCGCAGGACGGCGAGTATGTGCTGGTCGTCAAATCCGGCTCGAAGGCGCTTGGCGATGCCTGCGTGTACCGGCTGAAACTGGGGGAACTGCCTCTGGTTACGGGGTTCTCCCCTTCCGGTGCCAAAGAAGGCGAGAGCCTGAATGTCAAGTTGGCGGGGTACAACCTGCCGCAGAAACGCGTCCGCCTTTTTACGGGCGGAAAGAACAGTGCGCTGTGTCTGGCGGCGCTGACCGAAGGCGCTTTCGCCATACCCGCGTTGCGTTTCGATCTGTCCGCAGAGGCCGATGCGGCGGAGACGGAGCCCAACGACACGTCCGAAACGGCGCAAACGGTTGCGCTTCCCGGCGTCGTCAACGGCGCGCTGGCCCCGGCGGACGGGCGCGACGTGTTCCGTTTCGGCGGGCAGGCGGGCGACGTGGTTTGCGTGGACGTGCATGCGGCCTCGATCGGCTCGACGCTTAGGCCTGTGGTGACGGTGCGGGACAGTCGCGGAAAGGTCGTCGCCAAGGACCTGTTCTGTACCAACGGCACGGTACGCGCGGCGCTTCAGTCGCGCGATCCTTCGGTGACCGTGAAACTGGCAGACGGCGGCCCGTATGAGGTCGAAGTGTCCGACGCGGAGGGCCGGACGGGCGGAGAGCTTTTTTACCGTCTGAGGATAGGCCCGCCGCAACCGGATTTCAAGGTGTGGATGACGCCCGCCTCGCTGAATATCCCCGCGGACGGCAGCATGCTGGTGACGGTCTATCTGCAACGCCTTCACGGTTTCGACGGCGAGGTCCGTGTGGCGTTGGATTTTCCGCCCCTCAGCATTGCCTGTGAGGGAGGGGTGATTCCGCCGGGCGAAACGTCCTGCCTGATGACGGTCTCCACGGACGGCGTGCGTTTTCCGCGTACGGTGTTCGGTTTGTCGCTGACGGCGTCGGCAGAGATCGGGGGGCGGCCGGTGAAACGGACCGCCGTGCCTGTCCGGTTCGAAACGGTCGGAGGGCAGACGGCGGCGCGGACGTTTTCTGAAGTGTCGGCCCGGGCGAGCGCCGGGCTGCGGGCATTGCGGCTGAATGTGGCCCCCAAGACGCCGGTGACGGTTTCCGTGAAGGAGCCGGTCCGGCTGATGGTGCTGAGCCCGAATCTGGCGACCCATCTCGGCGGGTTGTACGAGCCCGTCGTGATCTGTCCACCGCGCGGTTTCACGGTCCAGGGCGTCCAGCACACCAACAAGCAGGAGCGCGCGTGGATCTCGCTGAAGGCGGATCCCAAGCTGCTGCGTCCGGGGGATCAGGGCCAACTGATCGTCGGCTGCGTTCAGCGGAACGATGCCACTCGGGCTGTTATGGCCGTGACGCAGAGCGTGCCGTTTATTGTGAAGTAAACAGACGCCCGCCGCGGTTGCGGCGGGGGAATCCCGCCACCCTTCACGTGACGCCGCTAGACGGTCGTCGCCGGCGCTTTTTGGCAACTCGGGCAGAAGTGGGTGCCGCGCTGGCCGACTACGGTGCGCGCCAGCACGGTGCCGCAGCGCGGGCAGGGGAGCCCGTCGCGGCGGAAGACCTTGAGCGCGTCGGCGTTGCGCCCGCGGCGTCCCGCGACGCTGTAGAAATTCGCTTTGCCTTCGCCGAGCGTCGTGCCGCAGTTCTCGACGGCGCGTCCTAACACCTCGCGGATCGCTTGGTGAAGGCGTTTCACCTCCGTCCGCGTCAGCGTGTCGGCTCGGCGCTCCGGATGGATTCTGGCTTGCCACAGCGCTTCGTCCACATAGATGTTCCCCAAGCCCGCCACGGTTGTCTGGTCGAGCAGCAGGGGTTTGATTTGCCGATGTTTGCCGCGCAGCCGATCCCGCATGACGTCGAGTGTGAAGGACTCCTCCAGCGGTTCGGGGCCGAGCCCGAGCAGCGGGTCTGCGCCGGGTCCGATCAGCCGGAACCGCCCGAACTTCCGCGTGTCGTTGAACACAAGCCGCCGTCCGTCTTTGAGGGTGATGATCACATGATCGTGCGGACCGGGCTTTTCGCCTTCGGCGGCGAACCGCAGTTTGCCGGTCATGCGCAGATGGATGAGCAGTCGCGCGCCCGTGTCGAGGGCGATCACGATATACTTGGCGCGGCGCGTCAAGGCGGCCACGGCGCGGCCGTTCAGCGCGTAGATGAACGCGTCCGGCGTCTGGCCGGCGATCATGCGCGGCCAGCGGACCTCGACGGTCCGGATCACGCCGCCGACGAGGCCGTGCGCGCGCAGGTCACGGACAACGGTTTCGACTTCAGGCAGTTCGGGCATGGGTTGTTCCTTTATCACGGGTAGCATACCACGCTCGCGCCTGACGAGTGAACCTGTTATGATACAGCAAACTCAAAAGAGGTGAGCAATGCGGGGCAAACAAATTGTACGCTTGGTGCTGGCGGGATGGGTCGGCGTTGCTGCGCTGTGTGGCGCGGAGCCGGCGGACGATCCGGTTTCTTATGTCCTGCCGCTGATGGGCACGGACAGCAGCTTCAAGCTCTCCTCCGGCAACGTCTACCCCGCGATCGCGCGGCCTTGGGGCATGAACTTCTGTGCCCCGCAGACCGGCAAGATGGGCGACGGCTGGGCCTACACCTACGCGGCCAACAA
>CAZOIS010000004.1:0-64881 GCA_964579865.1 uncultured Lentisphaeraceae bacterium
CGAAGAGCGGACGCTTCAGCTGGCTGCCCTGGATCGTGGTCGGGTTCAGCTTGGAGGTGTCGGCTTCCGGCAGGCCGAGGAAGAATTTCCAGTTCGCAGCCTCGGTGGTGCGCAGCGGAATCTGGTCGGCCATGTTGATGGCTTTCTTCGAGGGGTCGGCCTTGTTCTTGGCGGGGCAGCGCTGGACGCAGAGCCCGCAGCCTGTGCAGTCTTCCGGCGCGCACTGAATCGTGTACTTGAAGCCGGGGAAGGCTTTCCCGACGACACCCTTGGCATCGGCAGACTTGAAGGTCGCCGGCGCGTCTTTGAGGGCCGCGGGATCATACGCCTTGCCGCGGATGGCCGCGTGCGGGCAGACCAGCGAACACTGCATGCACTGGATACAGGTGTCGGGATCCCACACCGGGATCTCGGTCGCGATGTTGCGCTTCTCCCACTGCGTGGTGGCGGTGGGCCACGTGCCGTCCAGAGGGATCTTCGAGACCGGCAGATCATCGCCGCGCTGGGCCATGATCTCCGCGGTCACGGTCTTGACGAATTCGGGCGCCTCATCGGCCACGACCTTCGGCATTTTGACTTTACCGGCGGGCTTCGCCGGATAGTTCACGGTTTTCACCGCGTCGGAAGCGGCGTCGATCGCGTCCCAGTTCTTCTGGACGACGGCGTCGCCCTTCTTGCCGTAGGTCTTTTTCGCGGCCTTCTTGAGGGCCGCGATCGCCTCGGCCTCGGGCAGAATTCCGGAGATCTTGAAGAACGCGGTCTGCATGATCGTGTTGATGCGTCCGCCCAAGTGCAGCTCGTGGTCAAGCTTGAGGGCGTTGACGACATAGAACTTGAGCTGCTTCTCGATGATCTGCTTCTCGATCTCGTCGGGCATCTTGTCCCAGACTTCATCGGCTTCATAGGGCGAGGCCAGCAGGAAGGTGCCGCCGGGCTTGATGTTCGCGAGCATGTCGTACTTCTCGAGGAACGAGAAGTTGTGGCAGGCCACGAAGTCAGGCTTGGTGCACAGGTAAGGGCTGCGGATCAGGTGCGGGCCGAAACGCAGGTGCGAAACGGTGATCGCGCCGGCCTTTTTCGAGTCGTACACGAAATAGCCTTGGGCGAAATTGTCCGTGTCCTCGCCGATGATCTTGATCGAGTTCTTGTTCGCGCCGACCGTGCCGTCGGAGCCGAGCCCGTAGAACATGCACTCTTTGCGGCCTTCGTCCGCGAGCGTGAACGCCGCAATGTCCAGGCTGAGCCCGGAGACGTCGTCCTTGATGCCGACGGCGAAGTGGTTCATGGGCTTGGCGCTCTTGGCGTTGTCGAAGACGGCCTTGACCATGGCCGGGGTGAACTCCTTGGAGCCCAGCCCGTAGCGCCCGCCGAAGGTCGGAATCCAGCTCTTCAGCGTGGAGACCTTGTTCTGCATGGCTTCGCCGATCGCGGTGCGGACGTCGGTGTAGAGCGGCTCGCCGACGGCGCCGGCCTCTTTGGTGCGGTCAAGGACCGTGATGGTCTTGACCGTGGCGGGGATCGCGAGCGCGAACGCGTTGATGTCGAAGGGGCGATACAGGCGGACCTTGATGAGGCCGTACTTTTCGCCCTTCTTGTTCAGCTCTTCGACGGTCTCGTGGACGGTCTCGGCGCCCGAGCCCATGATGACGATCACGTGCTCGGCGTCCGGAGCGCCTTCGTAGTCGAACAGCTTATATTGGCGGCCGGTGAGCTTGGCGAACTTGTCCATGCACTTCTGCACGATCGCCGGGGTCGCGGTATAGAACGGGTTGACCGTCTCACGGCCCTGGAAGTTCACGTCCGGGTTCTGCGCGGTGCCGCGCATGACGGGCTTCTCGGGGTTGAGCGCGCGGGCGCGGTGTTCGGCGACGAGGTTGTCGTCGATCATCGCGCGGATGGTCTCGCGGTCAACCTGGTCGATCTTCTGCACTTCGTGCGAGGTGCGGAACCCGTCGAAGAAGTGCACGAAGGGGACGCGGGATTCAAGCGTGGCGGCATGGGCGATGGTGGCCATGTCCATGACTTCCTGCACGCTGTTTGAGCCGAGGAAGGCGAAACCGGTCTGGCGGCACGCCATGATGTCGCCTTGGTCGCCGAAGATCGAGAGACCCTGGCAGGCGAGGGCGCGTGCCGTGACGTGGAAGACCGTCGGCGTGAGTTCGCCGGCGATCTTGTACATGTTCGGGATCATCAGGAGCAGGCCCTGCGATGCCGTGAAGGTGGTCGTGAGCGCGCCGGTGGTCAGCGCGCCGTGGACTGCGCCCGCGGCGCCGGCCTCCGATTGCAGTTCCACCACGTGGGGAACCGTGCCCCAGAGGTTCTTCATGTCCTTCGCGGCCCACTCGTCGGACCACTCGCCCATGGGCGAAGAGGGGGTGATGGGGTAGATCGCGGCAACTTCGCTGCACGCGAAAGCGATTTCGGCGGCGGCTTGATTGCCGTCGACCATGATTTTCTTGGCCATGTTGTGTTCTCCTTAAAACAATGAGGCGCGCCCGGAAAACCGGGCGCGCCAGATAATGGGATTACTTCTTCAGCGCGGCGCGGACCTCGTCGAGGTGCCCCGCCGAGCCGAGAAG
This sequence comes from uncultured Lentisphaeraceae bacterium, assembly GCA_964579865.1. Taxonomy (GTDB): domain Bacteria; phylum Verrucomicrobiota; class Kiritimatiellia; order RFP12; family UBA1067; genus DAOPZC01. Next base: position 2,580 of record CAZOIS010000004.1, read on the forward strand.
GACATTCTTCGCGGCAATGAACTTCGCGTACTCGGGAATGAAGACTTTGCCGGGATCGCGCAGGTCGAATTTCTCGGGATGGTCGCGGAAGAATTCGCGGTGCACGCGGCACCACACCAGGCGGCCGTCGGTGTCGATGTTGATCTTGGTGACGCCCAGCTTGGCCGCGCCGAGGAACTGGGAGGCGTCCACGCCGCTCGCGCCCTTGATGTTGCCGCCGGCCGCGTTGATGCGCGCGACTTCGTCCTGCGGAACCGAGGAGGACCCGTGCATCACCAGCGGGAAGCCCGGCAACAGCTTCTGGATCTTCTCGAGGATGTCGAAGCGGAGCTTCTGGTCGCCCTTGAACTTGAACGCGCCGTGGGACGTGCCGATCGCGCAGGCGAGGGAGTCGATGCCGGTCTGCTTCACGAAATATTCGGCCTCTTCGGGCTTGGTGTAGACGTGCTCGGCGGCCGAAACGTCTTCTTCCACGCCTTTGAGCTGTCCGAGTTCGGCTTCGACCACGATGCCCTTGGCGTGGGCGGCTTCGACGACGCGCTTGGTGATCTCGATGTTCTTCTCGATCGGGAAATGCGAGGCGTCGATCATGACGGAGCTGTACACGCCGGAGGCGATGCAGTCCATGCAGGTCTCTTCATCGCCGTGGTCCAGATGCACCGCGAAAACGGCGTCGGGGAAAATCTTGTCGGCGGTCGTCATCATCGTCTCGAGCATGAGCTTATGGGTATAGGAACGGGCACCCTTGGACAACTGGACGATGAACGGGGCCTTGCTCTCGACGTTGCCTTTGAAGAGGCCCATCGTCTGCTCAAGGTTATTGATGTTGTACGCGCCGATGGCGTATTTGCCATAAGCCTGTTGGAAAAGTTCCTTTGTGGTGACGATCATGGCTGTCTCCTGTGTTATTCCGGCCGGCCCGGCCTGCACAGGCAGACGCGCCGATACCGCGTAAGAATTGAGCATATACTATACTTGGATCGCGCCTGAGGGGCAAGTCTAAACGCCAGGCGAAGTACAACTCCAACTCTAAACGCCACGCCCGTTTTTCGAGAAGGGGAGGGCGGGGCTTAGGTGTCCGCACGCATGGCGCCGAAGAGGGGCTGGAGATGGCGGACGTAGAGGTTTTCCGTCACGTGCTTCGAGACGACCGGCGCGCTGGCCTCCAGCGCCTTCAAATAGCGGTCGCCGAGCTCGGCCGCCACTTTGTAAGACACGTGGATGAACTGGCGGAAGTCGGGGTTGAATTGGGTGTCGTCCGGCACGTGTTTCAGCGTCGCGGCGAAACGGCCGGCGCTCCAGGAGCCCACCTCCTCGATCCGCGGCAAGCGCTGCTGCCGCACGTCGATGACCGTGGCGTAAGGGCCGCACAGTTCGTCGAAACGCGAGAGCGCGCGCGAATAAATCTCCTTGGCGACGGAAAGGCCTTCGCCTCCGGACTTGGCCAGGCCGATGACCTCCTCCAGCCAGGTCGTGCCCGCCGTCTTGACGTGCACGCCCGCGCCGCGCGCTTTCAGCGTCCGCGCGACATGGGGGTAGAGCGAGAATTTGTCGCTGCCGGAATGGATGCTGAGCTTGAGGGTTTCAGGCAGTCCGAAGCGCCGGATTGCCTCCCGCACCACGCAGACGTCCGCGTCGAACTCGCGGCCGAACATTTCCGGATCACCCACGTAGTCCACGCCTTTGTTGAAACGTCCTGTGAACTTCGGCGCGATGGTCTGCGCCGGGATCTGCTCTTCGGCGATGGCCGCGAGGATGACCAGCAGCATGTCCGGCGTCTGAGGCTGCAGGGTCTCGTCCATGGAAATCTCGGTGACGAAGTCGTCCGTGCCCTTGGCCTCCACAATGTGCCGGTAGAGGCGGCCCGCCTGCCGGACCGCGAAGAGCATGCTGCGAAGATGCTCGGCCAGCAGTTGCCGCGTCAGCGTCACCGGCTGGGACAAGCCCTCGATCGCATGTGTGCCGATCAGGTCTTCGTGCCGCGCGATGAAACCGTAGATGTCGCCCTCGTCCATCGTCTCGCCGATGTAGTCGGCAACATCCAGAGTGAAAAAGTCCGACGAGGCGATGAAGGGGTCGACATTCTTGAGGCTGATGTGGTCGGCATCGACGTAATAGGGCAGCGACCACCGCGCGTCGCGGACGGCCGAGTCGGCCTCGGCGCGTACGGCCTCGGGACTCGTCCCGATGATCGTGTGTTCGCGGTTCGATTTGTTCCAGACCGGCGACACGTCTACATGTTCGTTTTGGGCCAACAGTCGGAAGGCCTCCAGCTGTGCCCGGCCCTGGCGTCCGAAGCGGTCTCCGACCCCCATTGAATATTTCGCTAGTTTCTTCATGGATGGCTACACCATAACAAAACGGCGGTCGCGATGGCAAGAGCGGCGGAAGAAGCGAACGGCCTGCTCAGGGCTCGAGACGCGTGACGCGCGGGGCCTCCGGCAGGGCGCGGAGCAGGTCTGCGACGGAGCGGCGCTCTCCGGGCAAGACGAGCCCGGGGCGCAGGTCCGCTAGCGGCTGGAGCACGAAGCGCCGCTCGCGGGCGCGCGGGTGGGGGAGGGTCAGGGTCGGCGTCTCGACGCGCAGCGCGCCGAAGGTGATGATGTCGATGTCGATGGTGCGCGGCAGGTTTGGGATGGCCCCCCGCTGCCGTCCCAGCCGCGCCTCGATGGCGTGAACGGCGTCCGAAAACGCCTTGACCGCAAGCGTGGTCTCGACGATGACGACTTCGTTGAGATAGAAAAATCCTGCAAAGGCAGGTGGGACGTCGACCGGCTCGGTCTCATACACCGGCGAGCTTTCGCACAGACGTATTCCCGGCCAGGCGTCCAGCGCCTCGCAGGCGCACTTCAGCCAGACGCGCCGGTCGTCCTGGTTGCTGCCCAGCGAAAGTACGGATTCGTGGATATGTGGGGGCTGTTGCGTGGGTGACCCCTTCGCAGCCGCCGGGATTACACGGCCTCGAAGCCGAGCACGTGCCGCATGTTATAGATGCCCGGTTTGCGTCCTGCGAGCCAGAGCGCGGCGTTCAGGGCGCCGGTCGCGAACGCTTCGCGGCTGTTCGCCCGGTGGGTGATTTCGATCCGCTCTTCGTCCGCCACGAACATGACGGTGTGGTCGCCGACCACCGAGCCGCCGCGCAGGGCGTGGATGCCGATCTCGCCGCGGGGACGCTCCCCGGGCATGCCCTCGCGGCCGTAGCAGGCGACGTCCTTCAGGGTCACTCCGCGGCCCTCCGCCAGCGCCTCGGCCAAGCCGAGGGCGGTGCCGCTCGGGGCGTCCTTCTTGAGGCGGTGGTGCATCTCGACGATCTCGGCGTCGTAGTCCGGGCCGAGGATTGAGGCGGAGCGGCGGACGAGTTCGAGCAGCAGATTGACGCCCAGACTCATGTTCGGGGCCCAGACGATCGGGATTTTCTTGGCGGCCGCGTAAACGGCCTGCTTTTCTTCGTCGGAGAGCCCGGTGGTCCCGAGCACATACGCCTGGCCCGCGGCGGCTGCGCTCGCGAGGTTGGCTGCGGTGGTGGTGTGGAAGGTGAAGTCGATCACCGTTTCCGCCATATCCGGCCAATCGTCGGTGAAGCACAGCACGTCGGAAAGGTTTTCGACGCGGAGTCCGCAGACCTCCTTGACGCGGGTGCCGATGGCGGGATGGCCGGGGCGTTCCGTGGCGGCCACGACCGTGCAGTTTTCAAATTTCCCGGCGCAACGCAACAGGTTCTGCCCCATGCGCCCCGCCGCTCCAAGAATTGCGATTTTCATTGTTGAAAAGGGAGAAGTGTTGTTTAGAGAAGGTTCAGGCTGCGCAAGGTGCGGATGATCTGCTCGCGGATTTTCTCCGCGGGCTCGCAGAGTGGCAGGCGGAACGTGGGCCCGATGCGGCTCATCAGCGACAGCGCTGTCTTGACCGGAATGGGGTTCGTGTCGATGAAGAGATCGCGGAACAGCGGGTAATAGATGCGGTGCAGCTCCCGTGCGCCGGCGAGGTCGTTCGTGAGGGCCAGCCGCACCAGGGTGGACATCTCCTTGGGGATCACGTTCGAGGCGACGCTGATGACGCCGCACGCGCCGACGCTGATCATCGGCAGCGTCAGGCTGTCGTCGCCCGAGAAGACCGGCAGCTCGCAGGCGTTGCGGATCGCGCTCACGCGGTCCACGCTGCCCGAGGCTTCCTTGATCGCCACGACTTTCGGGTGGGAGGCCAGCCGCACGACGACGTCGAGCGGAATCTCCTTGCCCGCGCGTCCGGGCACATTGTAAAGCACGACCGGGAGTCCGAGATCGGCGACGGAAGTGAAGTGGCGGTAGAGTCCCTCGGCGTTCGGCTTGTTGTAGTAGGGGGTCACCTGAAGCGTGGCATCCACGCCGGCGTTGAGGACTTCGCGCGTCAGTTCGACCGCCTCGGACGTCGAGTTCGCACCGGTGCCCGCGATGATCGTGGCTTTGCCCGCCGCGGCTTCGACCGTGGTGGTGATCACCTTGAGGTGCTCTTGGACGTCGAGGGTCGGGGACTCGCCGGTCGTGCCGACCGGGACGAGCCCGTCCACGCCGTTTTCAATCTGCCACTGAACCAGCGACCGGAGCGCGGAATAGTCAACGCTTCCGTCCGTGTTGAACGGGGTGACCAATGCGGTAAATGTGCCTGTTAACGTCATAAGTTCCTTAAAATCGAGTGACAGTCAAAGTATGCGACATGAGCGGTATTCAGGTCAACCGCCTTTATTCCGGGAGCTGAGCAGGGTCGCCACTTCGGGCAGAGAAATGACGTTTTTCGCCCCTTCCATGACATCGCGGATGATGGCGCGGGACGAATAGGTCGCGCGCGTCACCGCATCCAGGCTGGCCGCATTCTCATCCGCGCGTTTATCCCGGAACTGGCTGAAAAAAGAGGTGTTCAGGCGGCGGAAATATTTGGCGTCCTCCTTGTGGGAGAGGACGGTGAGCCCCTTGATCCGGGCGTCGGTCCCGATGCCGACGAGCACGGCGATCTGTCCCCGTTTGCCTTTGCAGGCGGGCGGCACCTGGTCCGTCCGGAAGATCCAGCCTGAAGGTTGACCGTCCTGCGATACGGCCCAAACCACAAAGTTGGTGTCAGACAGAGCGAGCGGCGTGTGAAGGGCGGTCTTGCCGAAATAGTCGTGACAGAAAGCCTCGTCCGCGTTTTCGCTCTCCCCCGTAGCTTTCCACGCGAGGGAGGCCATCAAAAGACTGCACAAAATGGCACGCTGTCCCGATCTCAGAAACATGATTCCTCATCCCCCCTTTTTTGCACGTATTCTATTCTCGGACGGCCGTTGCGCGCAACCCCAAAAACAGGGGACGGTGATGTCGGATGAAACGGGATGCACCGCAGCTCATCCGCATGACCAAGGAGGCGTTTCCGGCAGCAAGGCATTGAATTCGGTGATCAGGTTTTGCTCGTAAGCGCCTGAGAACGTGCCGGCGAGGAATCGGGCGTAGGCCTCGTTGCAGAAGCGCTCCCAGGATGCCTCCTCGCGTCCCGGGTTGATGGGGTAGAAACACACGCCGGCCGTTTTCGCGGCGGCTTGATCGCCTTGCGCGTCGCCGATCAGCAGGACGCGGCCGGGGGCGTACTTTCCTCCGCCGGCGATGCGCAGATGTTCGGCCTTGGTGCCGAGTTCTTGGCCTGCGATGAGGTCGACATACCCGTGCAGGCGGTGAAGGTTCCATTCTTTGACCAGCGCTTCTTCGGGCGTCTGTGAAACCACGATCGCGTCGCTGTTTTGCCGGATCAGCTCAAGGCCCTGTTTGGCCCATATGTAAGGGGAGACGGGCTGCATGCGGGCGTCGATGTCGGCGTTGATGGCGAGGCTCCACTCGAGAAGCCGGGCCAACTCGGGATCGTTCGTGCGTGCCACCTCGGCTTTGAGTGAGGGGTTCCCGAGCGGCAGCCCCGAGTTGATGTAGGCGCGCAGGGCCTCGGTTTTCGGGAGCGGGACGCCCGACGCCTTCACGCCGGGATAATCCGCCAACAGTTCGAACACGCGAAGCAGGGCTGGAAAGCGGTTGCTGCCGCGGGTCTTCGAGTAGAGGTTGACGAACTCGGCGCAGGCGCGGAGTTCCTTCTCGCATCTCTCCAGGCCCCAGTAGCGGATGATGAGCGGATGGAAGTGCAGCTTCTGCTTCACGCTCATCGTGTCGAACACGCAGCCATCGGAATCGATGCCGACGAGCGAATCGTGCTTTTTCGGAAGCGTCTTGAGATCGTCCGGCGTGTAGTGGTTCTTCACTGCGGTTAGGCCTTGATCTGGAACACGGCGATCAGGGTGAAGACCATCGTGAAAATGGCGACGGTCTCGATGATGCCGAGCGCGGCGAAATAGTTGGTCAGCCCCTGGCCGGTCTCGGCCTGGGCGTCGCACGCGGCGGCGGCGGCGCGGCCCTGGAAAAGGGCGGAGACGCCGATGCCGAGTCCGGCGAAAATCCCGAGGATCAGCATCGGGAGCCCGGCGCTCGCCTTGGCGAACATCACGAACATGAGAATCATGCCGTAAAGGGTCTGCGTGATGGGCGCGCCGACGAGGCCCAGAAGTATGAAGGGCGCCGGCTTGTTCTGCGCGTAACATTTCTTCCACGCGCCCATGGCGGATGTGGCCGCAAAGCCTGTGCCGAAGCCCGAGCCGGTGGCGCTGAGCCCGAGACAGGCGACTGCGCCCGCGATGCCCATGGTTTGGTTGAATGTTGCGAGTGCTTCTGGATTCATGGTGTTTCTCCGTTTGGTGTGTGAAAGTTTTGATTTTGAAATGGAACACTGGCTGCCCAGAAAGGGGAACTCAAGTCGCGTCGGCGTTCCGTTTGAAGGGCCTGAAGGCGTAGCCCGCCCAGGTGACGCCCTTGTGGTTGGAAAACTCCAATGTGTTCAGGCGCACGGCGTGCACGAGGATGCTGAGCCCCGCCATCGCGAAGTTGAGGCCGTGCCCGATCAGCAGGATCAGCACCATGGGGACGATCTTTGCCCACAGCGGCAGATTCATGCCGATGGCCATGCTGTTGAAGTTCTCCGCCACCTTGACCGATGCCAATCCCACGGCGAAGAGTCGCACGTAGGAGATGATGTCGCCGAGTGCGCTGACGATGTTGAGCGGCAGCATGCCGAGCTCGATGCCGTTTGTCTTGAGCTCGCTCCGCTTGAGGGTGAAGAGGAAGAGCAGCAGGACCGACACCCCGAAGACCGGGTAGATGAACACCGGCGCCTGAAAGATGCCGACGATGCTGCAGGACATGCAGTACATGAACCAGATCACGCCGAGCCAGCCGACTTGGGCCAGGAACTTGGTGTCGGGGAAGAGGCTGACGGCGTTCCAGATCCGCGCCACGGACAGATGGATGACGCCGAGCGTGAAACAGAACAGCATCATGTTGTTGATCCCGTTCTCGGGGTGGTTCAGCCAGAGGCTGGCCGCGTTGTCCGCGAACTTGGGATGGGTGCCGAACCACGTGTTCGAAAGAACGCCCCAGACGAGGGTCGCGAGGGCGAAGAAGTAGAGCAGGACAAAAGGCGCGCGGGGAGCCTTGGGCATTTTGCGGCGCACGCGCAGCGTCAGCAGGAAGATCAGCGCGCCGTAGCCGCCGTCGCCAACGAGCATCGCGAAAAAGATGCTGAAGAAGCAGAAAAAGGGCACGCTGACGTCGGACTCGCTGTAGGCCGGCGCAATGCCCAGCGCGTCGAACAACGCCTGCATGGGGCGGAACAGGCGGGGCGGGCGCAGCAGCGTGGGGGGCGTCTCGCCCGGCGCGGGATCGCGGGCCAGCAGCCCCCAAGCGTTTTCCTGGGCCAGGTCGCGCAGCGACTCCTCTTGGTCGGCGGGCAGCCAGCCGGTGATCCACGCCACCGCGCCGTTCGCCTGCATGGTGTCCGCGGCGTTCGCGAAATCGCTGATGTCGGTGAGGCGTGTCACTTCGCGCTCCAGGTCGGCGGCGTCGTCCGCGGCGTGCCGCAGGCGTCCGGCGATTTGCCCGGCGCGCGCAACCGTTTCGTCGTAGCGGGCCTGCAGCACGGGCGCCGGCGCTTCCGGAAGGGTGACGCGTTCGCAGCTTTCGGGAAGCTCGCCCGGTCCGATCATGGCGCCGTAGGTGAAGTTCTGGTCGGCCGCGAACTCTTGGATCAGGACGCCGTCGCGCTCGATGAAGGTAGTGTTGACCGGGGCCCTGAAAAGCTGGACCTGAACCCCCTGTGCCGTCAGCTTGGACGGCAGGGTGACGTCGAAATCGCCGAAGGGCTGGTAGAGCGCGATGTCGCGGTCAAGGCGTTCAGACTCGTTCACCAGCGCTTGCCGCATGTCGGCGAGGTGGCGGATCGCCTCGATTTTCGCGGCGGCGTCGCCTGTGAAAGCGGGCAGGGGAGCTTTGAGCAACGCCTCGCCGCTCATCTCATGGCCGTGGACCTTGTGCGGGCCGACAGTCGTCGGCAACACCGGCTTCCCGGCGAGGGAGTCCCTCAGGATCTGCAACGCATGGCGCGCGACGGACAGCCTGGCCTGCGCATGGCGGTAAGGTTCGGAATCAGAGGCGCTGAGGTCCAGATGTACCGCGCCCAGCTCGCGCAGGCGTTCAAGCGTTGGTTCCCGCATGGAGGCCACGCACAAGAGCGTGAGGTGTTTCATGGGGACGATCATGCCGCATCCTCCTCGTCGATTGGACGGGTCCGGCCTTTGGCGATTTTGCCGCGGGTCACCGACGCGGTCTGCTCGTCGCCGATCGCGATCTTGATGACGCGGATGTTCTCGCGGCACTCGGGGATTTTGACTTTCTCAAAGAGGTTCACGCGCTGCGAGGTGGTGTTCAGCTCGCGGGCCACGAGTTCGCGCTGCTTTTCGAGCACGCGTCGCTCTGCCTTGAGCCCGAGGACCGTCGTCAGCATCTCGGCCGCAGAGTCGAACCAGGGCGGTGTGGCGAACAGGTCGATCTCGGCGACCGAGGTCTCGATGCGGTTGAAGACCGGAATGGTCACGCCCGCGATGTTGCTGGCGTCCGTGACGACGCGGCTGACGGTGACGAGGTGTTCGAGCGCGTCGCCGGACTCGGAGAAGAGCGTGACCCACGCGTCGAGCGAGGCGAGGGCGGCGTCTTCGCGGTACGCGACCTCCTCGATGCGGGCGGCAATGGCGGAGATCTCGGCCTGCAGCTGCTGCTTTTTGAGCTGCAGCATGGGCAGGAACCGCAGGAAGCGTTTGAGCGCGTCGTTTTGCGCTTTCAGCTCGGTCTTCGTGTGTTTGATCTTCGCCATGGTGTCGGAGTCCCTTAATCCGCGCGGGCCTTCGGCCAGAAGGTGTTGGTCAGCTTGGAGGGAATGCCGGTCTCGTCCGGGTTGAAGCAGTCGGCCAGGATGTGCCAGCCGAGGTCGAGCGCCTTCTCAAGGGGAATGTTGACGGAGAGGTCCATCATCTCTCGCTCGAAACGCGCGCCGTACTTCAACAACTTGCCGTCCCAGTCGCTCATGCGGAAGCCCATGGACTGCTTCTCCTGCGTCTCCTTGAAGGAGGCATAGAGTTTGATCATGGCGTCCATGATGGTGCGGTGGTCCTCGCGCGTGTTCTTGTTCACCTGCTGTTTCAGGCGGCTGAGGGAGCCAAAGGGCTCGATGCGTCCGTTGCGCAGGTAGAACTGGCCTTCCGTGATGTAGCCGGTGTTGTCCGGCACGGGGTGGGTCACGTCGTCGCCGGGCATCGTGGTGACCGCGAGGATGGTGATGGATCCCGCGCCTTCGAAGTCGACGGCTTTCTCGTAGCGCGAGGCGAGCTGAGAATAGAGGTCGCCGGGGTAGCCGCGGTTGGAGGGGATCTGCTCCATGGTGATGGCGATCTCCTTGAGGGCATCCGCGAAGCTGGTCATGTCGGTGAGCAGCACGAGCACCTTCTTGCCCTGCAGCGCGAACTGCTCGGCCGTGGCGAGCGAGATGTCCGGCACGAGCATGCATTCGACGATCGGGTCGGAGGCGGTATGCACGAACATCACGGTTCGGGAGAGCGCGCCGCTCTCGTCAAGCGTGTCGCGGAAGGCGAGGTAGTCGTCGTATTTCAGTCCCATGCCGCCGAGGATGATGATGTCGACCTCGGCCTGCAGGGCGATGCGCGCGAGCAGCGGGTTGTATGGCTCGCCGGCGCGGGCGAAGACCGGCAGCTTCTGCGACTCGACCAGCGAGTTGAAAACGTCGATCATCGGGATGTTGGTGCGGACCATGTTGCGCGGCATGATGCGCTTGGCGGGGTTCACCGACGGCGTGCCGATGTCGATCAGATTGTCGGTGAGGGCCGGCCCCGTGTCGCGGGGCACGGCGCTGCCGGTGAAAGCGCGCCCGAGTAGCGCGTCGGAAAAGGGGACGCGCATGGGGTGGCCGAGGAACCGGACCTTGCCGTCGGTCGCGATGCCGCGTGCGCCCGCGAAAACCTGCAGCGTGACGGTGTTGCCGTCGAGCTTGATGACCTGCGCGAGCGACGTGCCGCTCCGCGACGAGACCTCGGCGAGTTCGCGGTATTTGACGCCTTTGGCTCGGAGCGTGATCACGCTGCCGGCAAGGCTGTCGATGGTGTGGTAAACCTTATACATGGCGGGAAGCCTCCTCGATCATCTTGGCCAGCGCGTCGCGTCGGGCGGCGTACTCCGGCAGGTCCCGCGCTGTCATGTTCCAGTCGATGAACGTCTGCGTCAGGCCTTGGAAAAATTTGCGGGCGGTGCCCTTGTCCGCGAACGGGTAGTCGGCGAGCAGGGCTATCTCGGCCACGTCGAACATGTCGCGCTGGCGGTCGGCGGGCGTGGCCGCGTCGACGTCGTTGAAGGCGTTCTGCTGCAGGTAGACCGCGTCGAGGAACTCGCCTTTGAGGTAGGCGGTGAAGTCGCCGATGCTGGTGCCTTCTTCGCCGACGACTTTCATCATCTGCGCCACGTCGTTGCCTTTGCGCAGGATCGCGCGCATGCCCTCCTCGCGTGTCTTCTCGATGATGCTCCTGTACTTGCTCCAGCTTTCGAGGGGGTCGATGGCCGGGTAGCGGCGCGCGTCGGAGCGCGCGCGGGAGAGTCCGTGGAACGCGCCGACCACCTTGAGCGTGGCTTGGGTGACGGGCTCGTCGAAGTTGCCGCCGGCGGGCGAGACCGTGCCGCCGATCGTGACTGAGCCGGTGGCGCCGTCTTTGAGCCGCACCCGTCCGGCGCGCTCGTAGAAGTTGGCGATCAGGGATTCGAGATAGGCGGGGAACGCCTCCTCGCCGGGGATCTCTTCGAGCCGGCCCGAGAGCTCACGCAGCGCCTGCGCCCAGCGCGAGGTGGAGTCGGCGAGCAGCAGGACGTTCAGCCCCATCTGGCGGTAGTAGCTGGCGATCGTGACCGCGGTGTAGACCGAGGCTTCGCGGGCCGCCACCGGCATGGAAGAGGTGTTGCAGATGATGACCGTGCGGTCCATCAGCGGCTTGCCGGTACGGGGGTCTTCGAGCTCCGGGAACTCGCGCAGCGTCTCCACCACTTCGCCGGCTCTCTCGCCGCATGCCGCGAACACCACGATGTCCACGTCGGCGTAACGTGAGGTGGTCTGCTGCAGGACGGTCTTGCCCGCGCCGAAGGGGCCGGGGATGCAGTAGGTTCCGCCCAGCGCGACCGGAAAGAAGGTGTCGATTGAGCGGACGCGGGTGGTCATGGTGTCCACCGGCTTCAGGCGTTCCGCGAAGCAGGTGACCGGCAGTTTGACGGGCCAGCGCTGAAGCATCGTGACGCTGTGGTCGGCCCCGTCGGCGTCGGTGACGACGGCGATCTCGTGCTCCACCGTGTAGGCGCCGGCCGGCGCCACCCGCTTGACGGTGTAGACGCCGCGCAGGGCGAACGGCACCATGATGCGGTGCTTGAAAATGCCTTCTGGGACCGTGCCGAGCGTCTCGCCGGCGGTGATCCGGTCGCCGGGCTTGGCGGCCGGGGTGAAATCCCACTTTTGCACGCGGTCGAGCGCTTTCAGGTAGGTGCCGCGCTGGAGGAAGAAACCGCACTGTTCGGCAAGGCGCGGCAGGGGGTTCTGGAGTCCGTCGTAGATCTGCTTGAGCAGCCCGGGGCCGAGCTCGGCGGCCAGCAGGTTGCCGGTGAAGGCCACCGCGTCGCCGACCTGAAGGTCGCGCGTGTCTTCGAAGACCTGCATGTCGGCCTGCCGTCCGCGGATGCGGACGATTTCGCTCATCAGGCGCTGCGCGCCGCCTTCCCGCGCGATGCAGGCGTAGCCCACTTCGTTCTGGGCGACCGCGCCGTCAAACGCAACGGTGATCATGTTCCCGTTGACACCGACGATTTTTCCTGTTGTTTCCATAAGAATGTTTTTCCGCTTCTCGTTGGGGCGAACGGTCAGTCGCCCGCATCCAGGGTGATAGAAATTTGCGTGAGCCGGTCGAAGGTTTGACGGCCTTGGTCTTTGCCGAGCGCGCTCCAGCGCGAGAGGATCGCGAGCTTCACCGCGTAGGCAAAAACCACCTTGACGCTCAGCGGGTCAGGTCCCTGCAACTCCTCGGCGATCAGCCAGCGCGCCTTGTCCAGTTCTTTCTCCTTCTTCAAGGGGTCGGACTCCTGGAAGGCATCTTCGACGAGACTCTCGATCTGGCCGTCGCAGCCCTGTGCGGGGCGCACCCAGCGGTCGGCCTCTTTGCCGGAGAGACGGGCCCGTTCACGGGCAGCCGCGTTACGGAGGATGGTGTCTTTGTCGTTCCAGGCCTCGACGAACGGGTGGCCGCTCGGTTCACCGCGCAGAAGCGCTTCGGCCGCCTCGGCATCCGCGGCGCCGAGCTGCTCGTGGCACGCCTCAAGAAACTTCGCGGGCGTGATGGCCGGTGCGGCGTCGAAGCTCAGCATGGGCAGGCTGGAAAGTAGATAGAGAAGACTCATGGCTTCAGCAGGGCGGCGAGGCGGGGCCGTAACTGTTTGGCGAGCGACTCGGCGACCGCAGCGCCGGTGAACGTATGCTCGACGCGCCCGTTCGCGAGCCGGACCCGGAAGCCCGCCCCCGTGGTCTCGTCGGTGACCACCGACACGCCTTCGGCGGCTTCAGCCGCGAATTTCGCACGCAGAATGTCCGCCAGCTTTGAGGCGGCGGCGATCTCGACGCCATCCTTTTCTCCGAGATAGGCGCGGACCGCCTCGGCGGCGAGCCCGGCGACCAATTCGGTCTTCTCGTTCAGAGCGGCGGTAACGTCTTTGAGCAGCAGTCGCTGGAACAGGGAGGTGACAGCCTTCTCGACGTTCAACACGGTGTCGCGCGCGGACTGCCGCATGGTCTCTTCTGCCCGCCGTTCGAAAGACTCGGCCTCCTGCCGGGCCTCGGCTTTAACTTTCGCGGCCTCGGCATGTGCGGACTCGATGGTGGCTTTGGCTTGGGCGCGCGCCTCAGCCAGAAGCTTGTCCGCTTCGGCCTTGGCTTTGTCGACGCCGTCGCGCTGGATTTTTTCCAATAGCTGTTGCAAGTCTTGTGTCATAAATCACCTGAATTGGAATGTTCGCCGATTCATCCGGCGAAATGTCTTCGCCCCCCCTATGATCCTAAACAGGCGGTATATTAATGAGCGTCCGCAAGACAGGTCAAGCAAGAATCGATAATCATGAAGCGATTCTTGCTTGGAGTGCAACCTTTACGGTGCCGGGATTCCGGAGGCATCCACGGCGGCTATGGCGTAGAGAAAAGCAGGCCCTGCAGCTGGTAGCGGATCATGCGGTTGTAGTCGCTGGGGTCGGCGATCAAGGTTTGAAGCGCCTCGCGGCAGACGAGGCGGGCCTTCTGTTTCTGGTCAGAGAGGATATGGTAACGCGCGAGCAGCAGCGGGTTGACCCGCGGAGCCCGTGAGTCATACGCCTGGAGCTCACGGGTCTTTTCTAGCAGGGCGGCGGCGTATCCCCACGCCTGGTTGGCGGCAAAGACTTCGGCGCGCATGGCCTGGTAAGAGGGGGGCGTCGCATTGGGGGCTGGCGCGTAAGCGAGTGTGTCGGCGTCGAAGGGCGCGGACACGCCATACCCTTCCGGCGAGGTCGCAAGGAGCCCGTCGGAAGAGGACGCGGTCCCGGGCGCCTGATTCGTGGATGCCGTGCAGGGGATCGCGTTCGTGCTGTCGGCTCTGCGCATCATCAGGTCGCCGTATCCCTTGGCGACCGCGAAGTCCAAGAGCCAGAAGTTGTCGTTTTGCCGGAGCACCACGTGGCGCCCCTGCTCGAGGAAAGCCAGGTGGCTGAGGGGGCTCCGTATGCCGAGCGCCGCGAGGGAGATGTGCGCGATGTCGCGCTTTTGGGGAGCCGAAACAAGGGACAGCTGATTCGAGACGTCTACCGAAAGCTGCCAGCGTCCGTCGGGGGAAAGAGTCTGGAGGCTGGCGGGGCGCTTGGGTTTTGCGAACAGCGCGTCGGCATTGAAGCTTTTGATCACGGTGCCCGTATAGAGGTCGATGGCGACACTCCACTCGCGCACGACCGGCGGAACGCCGGCGAGGCCTGTTTTGAGAAAGACGGTGAGGCGGGACCCGTCGTGGGTGGTGAGCGTGCCCGTCACAGTCGTGTTGGTGCTGTGCGGCCAGGCGTCGATTTGTTGCAGGACGGTTTGCGTCAGGCTGTCGGCGACGGTGACGCGTCCTTGGGCAACGGTGAACTTCAGGAGACCATTGCCCGAGAAAAGCGTGTTGGCGTCGCCCTTGCCGACGTACCGCAAACCGGGAAGAGGCTCCTGCGCGTATCCGAGAAGCGTGTCATCCTGCGCGTCAGTGGCGAAAAAGACGCCGTTCTTGACGGCCACCGCTCTGCCCGGGAACAGCGCGACGGAAGGAACCGCCGGCGCGGCGTCAAAATAGCCTTTGCCGAGCTTGTCGACGTTGACGATTTTGCCTTGGGAGTCCACTTCAAGCGCGAAGCGCGTCGCGTTTTTCGAATAGCGCAAAACGAGGTGCCGGCCAAAGACGTAAGGACGCTCGTGCGTGTCGGGCCACGGAAGCGTGTTTGTCCAAACCCACGTCTCCGAGACAAGGTCGTAGAGTCCGACTGTGCGGCGCGCGAGTCCGTCAAGCTGAACGGAGACGGCAATCGCAAACAGCCCGTTCTGGGAGAGGTGCCAGTTCCATTTCTTGCCGCTTTCCGGCGGACGAACCCGGAAAAGGACTTCGGGCTCTTGGGCACGCGCGGCCCAGGCCCGGAGATTCGCGTCCTCGGTGTCATAACCGCTGTCGCGCAAGTCGCGCGTCAGGGCGGTGAGCTGGGCGACGTTCATGGCGCTGCCGTCGTAGAGGCGGTTGGTGAGCGCTGCGGCCGCGTCGGCGGCGGGCGGAGATGCCGGAGGGGCCAAGCGGTGGACGGTCAGGACCAAGAGTGTTCCGAAAAGAACGGGGATAAGAAAAATCGCACAGGCGAGCAAGACCGTGTGAAGCAAGTCGCGCGAAGATGGACGGGAATTCCCTGACGGGAGCACTGGGTTCGGTGTGTTTTGCATAACTTAATGGACCTTGCCTGTCGCGTAGAAGTCAACCAGCGTGTCGATTTCTAAAGGCGCGGAATTTGTGCCCGCGAGGGCGACCGGAGCGGCGGAGGCGACGGCGTTCGAAAAGACCGCCAAGGCGGAGGGCGCGATAACCGGCATGCCGCCGCTCTCCAGGCGACAGGCGGCGGACGCTTGAACGGAAGCGCTCCTGTTGGTGTTGGCCGCGGCGGCCAAATCGGCGGGGGCTTTTGCATTGCGCGCGGCGAGATGCTGCCGCCAACGCGCATTGGCCTCCTCGTCCTTGATTCTCTTCGCGGCCATCGTCTTCTCGAGCGCGTCGACTTTTCGCGCGTATGCGAGAACGCCTTCGGTGACTGCGGTGGCACAGCGTTCCTGCCAGACGGATTCCAGCATTCTGCGGGTCTCCGTCGGGTTGGAAAGAAATCCGAACTCGAGCAGAACAGCCGGGCAACTGGTTTCGCGCAAGACGAAAAAGGACTGCCGCTTGAGGCCTCTGTCGGTCGCACGGGTCTGCGTCGAAAGCTTTTGGTGGACGGAGAAGCCGAGCAAGGTGTTTTGGTAGTCGTTGCGGTTCCCGATCTGCCAGCCGCGGGGACGGCTGCCTTCCGCCGTCCCCGGATATCCGCTGGGGGGCAGGACGTATGTCTCCACACCGTCGGCCTCGTTGTTGGCGGCATAGTTGGCGTGGATGCTGATGAAGAGGTCGGCTTTTTTGCTGCGCGCGATCCGCGAACGCTCGTCGAGCGAAACGGTCGTGTCGTGCGAGCGCGTGTAATCGACGTGCAGTCCCGCTTTCTTCAGCTGCGCGCCGATCCGTTTCGCCAGCGTCAGCGTCAGATCTTTTTCCTTTATGACGGGGTTTTTGCTGCGGGCGCCCTCGTCGTCTCCGCCATGCCCGGGGTCAAGGATCACGCGCACCGGCTTCAAGGCGCTTTCTTCCTGGGGCAACACCGCGAACTGAAGCAGGTCCAGGTCGATGCCCGCCAGCCGCCAGTTGCCGCCCGACACGGAGCCGTCCGGCAGGGCGTTGAGCCAAACGGTCGTGCCGTTGACGTCCGATCGTCTGCGGCCCTGATAGAAGCGGACGAGGTTCTGGCCGTTGGAGAAACAGAGGGAATCGCCATCCCAGACGTAGTTTGTCACGCCGATCGCGTTCTGAACGTGAGCCAGCGTGCGCCATGGGGTGGCCCCGCCGGCGGCATCACCGCAAACGCGAAAAGTCCAAGCGCACGTCAGCAGAAAAAAGGGAATAACTTTCGAAAAAAAATCGGTCATGGTGTCGCGCTTCAATATATCTGACAGACGGGTGTGTTTGAAGCCTGAAATTGCGGAAAAGCGTCGTCCGCAAATCGGATTAATCGGTCAGCAGCGGCAGGAGCGCGTCGCGGCAGGCCCCGTGAAGGTGACCGTTCGTGGCGAGAAACGCCATGCGGTGCTTCGGATAGGCTTTCAGAATCTCGCACCGCCCGCCGGCCCTCTCCACGATGAGGCTTGCGGCGGCCATATCCCAGACGTAGATGCCGGATTCGAAATAGCCGTCGAGTTTGCCGGCCGCCACCATGCACATGTCGACCGCGGCCGCGCCGAGGATGCGCGGCCGCTGTGCGATTTCCGAGACTCTGCGCATGAATCGGAAGGCATGCTCGCCGAGGTCCCATTTGTCCGCGCCGGTGGCCAACATCGCGAGGTCGAGCCGGTCGGTCCCGGAGACGCGGACCGGCGCGCCGTTGCACAGCGCGGGGCCGTCGAAGGTGGCTTCGTACATCTGTTCCATTTCCGGGATGAAGACGGCGCCTGCGAGGGCTTGACCCCTGTAACGCACCGCCACGGAACAGCACCACCACGGCAGGCCGTGGAAGAAGTTGATCGTGCCGTCGATGGGGTCGATGATCCAGACGTAGTCGCTTTCTGGCAACGGCGCGTCGCACGTCTCCTCGCCGAGGATGGCGTGGCCGGGGAACGCCGCAAGGACGACGGCGGTTGCGGTCTCTTGCGCCTCGACGTCGAGCTTGTGCTTCACGTCGGTGCGCAGGAGGGAGTTCACGTCGCCGCGGCGGTGGAGATTCGCGAGCACGTGCTCTCCCGCGCGGCGGGCGGCGAGCGTGGCGATGGCTTGAAGCTGAACGGTAGGAATCATAACGGGTCCTGGGTTCGAAACGGGCGGTATGATAGTCTTCGGCTTCCTGCCTGTCCACCGAAACCCGCCGCCCGCGCGCCGTTTCATTGGCGTTCGAAGAAGGGCAGTCGGGGCAGCGGGACGTCGAGCGTGATCAGGCAGGGCCCCTCGACCGACTTGCCGTCGTCGGCTTTCCATTTTCCCTTTGGGATCAGGGCGGTGCGTGTGGTGCCTTTTTTCACCATCGGTGCCACCAGCAGGTCATCGCCCATCATGAACTGGTCGTTGACCTTCTCGTAGCCGCCGTCGGGGAACACGTAAGCCATGGGGCGCAGGACGGGTTCGCCGGATGCCGCACCGGCCTTGGCGAGTTCCAAGATGCGCGGGGTGAAGCGCATCCGCAGCGCGACCGCCTTCCGGACGGCATCCAAGTGCCCGGCGTCCAGCACGCGCCACGGCGCCACCGAAAACTGCATCATCGGCGCGAGCGCGTGCGTCTGGGCGGAGCGCACCACGAGGTCCTGATCGATGTCCTTGAGGTCGAGGAACGATTGGAATTCGCCGCCGCCGATCATGTCGGGGCAGACGAAGGGGTAGCCGAGCAGGCCCGCCGCGATCAGGTCGGGGATGAGCTTGCCGAGGTCGTCCCAGTTGTGGTTCTTGTCTCGCAGGCGTTGCACGAGCGGGCGCCCCGCGAGTTTCCAGCAGGCGCGGTATTCGTTGAGCGGGAAGGCGAGGCCGATCTCGCCGAAGCGTCCGGCGTGCTCGTCGACGCCGAGTTTCTCGAAGGCAAGATAGCTGTCTTTGTAGAAAGTCGTGTCGCCCGCGTCGAGCTTGTAGCCGTCAACGCCATACGTCTTCTGCAGCCGCACGAGCTCGTCCGTGAACCACGTTTTCGCCGCGGGGTTGGAGAGGTCCAGCATGGCGCTTTTGCCGTTCCACCAGGTGACCATCGCGGGGTCGCCGGGTTTCTCCATGAAAAACGCCTTCTGCTTCGCGAGGGCGCGGTAGACGTCACAGTCGGCGCTGACGAAGGGGCAGACCCAGAGCATGACCTTGAACCCCAGGGCATGCAGCTCGTCCAGCATCGCTTTGGGATCGCTGAAACGGCCGGGGTGGAAGTTCCACTTGCCGTAGTCCTCCTGCCAGTTGTCGTCGATCATCAGCACGCCGGGCGGCAGGCCGTTGTCCACGATGGCGCGCGCGTACTTGAGCACGTCCTTCTGGTTCTGGTCATACATCAGCTCGATCCACGTGTTGTACTGCGGCGAGGCGAAGAGTGCGGTGTCCGGCAACTTGCCGTCGGTCGGGAAATGCGCTTGGGACGCGGCGCGGAACGCGTCACGCAGCGAGACGCCCGCCTGATTTGAAACGACCGGCGCGCCCCCGGAGGCGGTCACGCGCAGGACCTGGTCTTTGAAGGCGAAGGCGAAGGCCTTGTCGGACCAGACATATCGTCCCTTGGAGGAGATGAGCAGCGGCGCATACTGGTTGCCCCGGTTGTCGCCGTGAAGGTCGATCTCGATGGGCGTCTCGCCGTACGGCATCTTGCTGCCGAGCGTGACGGCGCCGCCCCACCAGACTTCTCCGGGCAAGAGGTTGAGCCGCAGACTGGCCTGCGGCCCGGGGTTCTGTGCAAAAGCGGCTTGCGCGGTTACGAAAAAAACGAACAGGCACGCGATGTTTCGAATGGCCATGGAGAAACGCCTTTCTGACTCAGATGGATCCAGTACAATTTTTAGTATGTTATCAAACGAAGAATGCGGACGGCAATCACTTGTCATTCCTGCGGGAAGGTGCAGGTTCGCGGATAACATCCTTGACTCTCCTCCAGAGAACACCGAAAATGTAGCCGATTTACAACCCAACAGGAAGTTTCAGTATGCGTGTGATTGGTGTGATCCCCTCGCGCTGGGGCTCGACGCGTTTCCCGGGCAAGAGCCTTTATCAGATTTGCGGAAAACCTTTGGTGCAGTGGGTGGTCGAGGCAGTCCAGCGCGCGAAAACGCTCGACGAGGTGCTGGTGGCCACGGACGACAAACGGATCGCCGACGCGGTCTCCGGGTTCGCCAAAGTCGTCATGACGCGCCCGGACCATCCGTCCGGTACGGACCGGGTGGCGGAAGCGGCGTGCCCGGCAGACGACGACATCGTGATCAATATCCAGGGCGATGAACCGCTGATCGACCCCGGCCTGGTCGACGCGCTGGCGACCCGCATGGAGAACGATCCGGGGTGGGCGATGGCCACGGCGGCGTGCCCGATCCGGACGATGCGTGACCTCGAGGCGCGGACGGTGGTGAAAGTTGTGCTGGCGCAGGACGGCGGCGCGCTCTATTTCTCGCGGCTGCCGATCCCGTGCCGCCGCGACGGCGAGCCGGACTTGGCCTCGGGCTTGTATCTGCGCCATTTGGGCATTTACGCGTATCGCGGCGCGTTTCTGAAGCGGCTGGTGAGGGAGCCGCCGTGCGCGCTCGAGAAGACCGAGAGCCTTGAGCAGCTGAGGGCCTTGTATCTGGGCGGACGCATCGCGGTCATCCGCACCGAGGACCAGGGCGTGGGCGTGGATACGCCGGCGGATGTGGCGGCGGTGGAGCAGATCCTCCGGGCTCGAAATTAGGAACTGGAAATCCGAACAGGGTCGCACGATCGCAGGTGCGTAAAGGAAGGTGATTTGATGGCAAAGGTGAATCCGGTCAAAGTGGGCAAGGTGGTGTTCGGCGGCAAGAAGCTGGCGTTCATCGCGGGGCCGTGCGTGATCGAGTCGGTGGAGGGCACGATGGACCTCGCGGCAAAGCTGGTGAAACTGGCGCAAGATTTGGACGTGCCGCTGGTCTTCAAGGCCTCGTTCGATAAAGCCAACCGGACGTCGGTGGACTCGTACCGCGGCCCGGGGCTGAGCGAGGGGCTGGCGATCCTGCGGGAGGTGCGTGACCGGTTCAACGTGCCGGTGCTGACGGACATCCATGAGCCCGGCCAGGCGGCGGTGGCGGCCGAGGTGGTGGACATCCTTCAGATCCCGGCTTTTCTGTGCCGGCAGACGGACCTGGTGGTGGCGGCGGCCGAGACCGGCAGGGTCGTCAACGTCAAGAAGGGCCAGTTCCTTGCGCCTGAGGACATGGTGAACGTGATCGACAAGATCACGGGCACGGGAAACACCCAGATCATTCTGACTGAACGCGGAGCCAGTTTCGGATATCATAATCTGGTGGCCGACATGCGCAGTCTGCTGATTATGCGCGAGCTGGGCTACCCCGTGGTGTTCGACGCGACGCACAGCGTGCAGCGGCCGGGCGGTGCGGGCAAGATGAGCGGCGGCGACGGCCGCTGGGCGCCGGCACTGGCGCGCGCTGCGGTTGCCACCGGGGTGGACGGTGTCTTCATGGAGACGCACGTCAATCCTGCGGAGGCGTTGTCGGATAAGGCGAATGCGGTGGCCTTCAAGGACCTGAAGAAGCTGTGGCAAACGTTGGGGGCGATTCATGGGCTGGTGCGGTGAAAAGCGGGGCTTGATGTGGCGGGCGCTGGCGGCCGGACTCCTGTTCGGCTGCTCGTCGGCGTTCGGCACGGATGATCCCGAGGTGGAGCGCTGGTTCAACCGGCACCCTCCGGAGATGTGGCGCCCACTGGCCGAGAAATGGGCGACGGTCAAGGCGGCGATGACCTCGCCGGTGGAGAACCTGATGCTTCCTCTGGACTATTTTCCGAACGGACGCATCCGGGCGCAGCTGCGGGCCAATAAGGCCCAGATTTTCATGGACGGGTTCATTTTCGCCGAGAGCGTGAACGTGGAGATGCTGACGGAGGACGGGCTTCCGGACGGGCGGCTGACCGCTGAGGGGTGCCTGTTTGACCGCAAGGTGAAGCATGGATATTGCGAAGGACGGGTCACCATGGAGAAAAGCGGCGACCGCTTAAAAGGCCGTGGTATGTACTTTTCAATTGAAGGACAATTTATTAAAATTCTGAACGAGTGCGAGATACGGACGCGTCGTATCCAGAACAATTTCGGGAGGTTTTAGTGAGAACGAGGGCATGGAGAATCGGAATGATGGTCGGTCTGCTGTTCTGTGGCATCGCGGATGCCCAAGCGCAGACGAATGCGCCGGCGGCGGACGCCAAGCAGGAGAAGCCCGCCGCGAAAGCGAAGGCTGCGAAAGCGAAAAAGGCGACGCCGGGGCGGGAGGCCGTGATCACCGCCGAGAAGATCGAATTCGATAACAAGGAGGGCGTGATCCTGTTCGACGAGCACGTGCTGGTGGACGACGAGCAGTTCGTGATGCGGTCGGACCGGCTGTTGGTCTTTATGGAAGGGACCAACGATGTGCAGCAGATCATGGCGATCGGGACCGTCAGCATCACGAACCAGAACCGTTCGGCCAGCTGCGAGAAGGCGGTCTACACGAAGAAGAGCGGGCAGATCGTGATGACGGGCAATGCCAGGCTGATGCGGCAAGGGGATCAGGGCGGCGAGGTGACGGGAAACCGCATCACGTTCTGGCTGGATGATGAACGGATGGAGGTTTCTCCCGGCCGGGTGGTTCTGCCTCCGGGCACGTTTAACAAGGCAGATGCGAAACTGATCCCCTAGCGCGGAATTTGAAGTTATGGACGAAGCGGTTGGACAAGGAGCCGGGAAGGTCCCGGACGTTCAGGCCACAGAGCTGATCAAGCAGTATGGCCAGAGGACGGTTGTGAACGGCATCTCGCTGCAGGCGAGCTGCGGCGAGATCGTTGGCTTGCTAGGCCCGAACGGGGCGGGCAAGACGACGACGTTCTACATGGTCGTGGGGCTGGTCCGTCCGAACGCCGGCACGATCACGTTCCGGGGCGAAGACATCACACGGGTGCCGGTCTACCGGCGGGCGCGGCTGGGCTTGGGGTATTTGGCGCAGGAGGCTTCGATCTTTCGAAAACTGACGGTCGAGGAGAATGTGCTGGCGATTCTGGAGACCATGGAGCTGTCCAAGAGCGCCCGCTTGGAGCGCGCGGAAGAGTTGCTGACGAGCCTGAACCTGACCAAGGTCGCCAAGCAGCGGGCGTATACGCTGAGCGGCGGCGAGCGGCGGAAATTGGAGATCGCGCGGGCGCTGGTGCGCAAGCCGGCCATTCTCATGCTCGACGAGCCGTTCAGCGGCGTGGATCCTCTGGCGGTGCATGACATCCAGGAGATCGTCAAGGGGCTGCGCAACCGCGGGCTCGGGATCATCGTGACCGATCACAACGTGCGCGAAACGCTGTCGATCGTGGATCGCGCCTATCTGGTGTACGACGGGCAGATTCTGTGCGAGGGGTCGAGCGATTTCCTTGTTCAGGATGAGACGGCCCGCCGCTTGTATCTCGGCAAGAATTTCAGGATGTAGAACACACACAACGCCTGCTGTCCGCAGGCTCTAAAAGAAAGGATGACACCTATGCCTATTGAAATCACAATCCGTCATCTAGATGCTGCACCCGGCCTTAAGGAGTATGCTGAACTGCGTGCGACGAAGCTTATGGATCAATTCCCGCGAGTCGAGAGCGTCCACGTGATCGTCGACGTGCAGCGCCACCTGTACGAGGCCGAGTTCATCGTGCAGCAGAAGAACCTGACGGCGGTCGGCGCGAAGGAACACGCGGACAGCGCGCGTGCCGTGATCGACACGGCGGCTGCCCGCGCCGAAAAGCAGCTGCGTAAAACCATGACCAAACGCGTGACGGCTCACATCCGCAACACCGACAAAAAGTAATGGCGGAAAACCGACAGAGTCAAGTGCCTCAGTCCCGCGTCACGGTCGGCCAGTTTCTGACGGTCGGCCGTGAGCGGCTGGGGCTGGAGCTGGCCGCCGGTGAGGCCGGGCTGGAGCGGGTGATCATCGAGCCCGTGGCCCACCGCCCCGGCCTCGCCTTGTCCGGTTTCTACGGGCATTTCGCCTGGAAGCGGATCCAGGTGGTGGGGATGGCGGAATATGCGTATCTCTCCTCTCTGCCGGAGGCGTTGCGCGTTCAGCGTTTCGAAGAGCTGTTCGCGAAGAAAATACCCTGCATGGTCTTCACGCGCGGCAAGCGGGTCTTCCCCGAGGTGCTGCGCGTGGCGGAGCGGGACGGCGTGGCGGTGCTGAAGTCGAATATGGTGACGCGGATTTTCATTCATGCCGCCACGTTCGTGCTGGAAGATCTGCATGCGCCGCGGTGTAAGGTTCACGGCACGATGCTGGAGGTGGCCGGAGTCGGCGTGTTCATCGAAGGGGCCGCCGGACTCGGCAAGAGCGAGACGGCGCTCGGCCTGATCAAGCGCGGGCACGCGCTGGTCGCGGACGATCTGACGCAGCTGCGCCGCGACAGCAACAACAGCCTGCTCGGTTCAGCCATGCCGGTCACGCAGTACTACATGGAGATCCGCGGCATCGGCATCATTCATGTGCCTTCGATTTTCGGCGTGGCGGCGGTGCGCGGCGAAAAGCAGGTCGATTTGGTGGTGACGCTTAAACGGCAAGGCGAGGCGGATGCCGAACTCGACCGTACCGGGATTGATGAGCTGCGGCGCGAGTTTCTCGGGGTTTCGGTGCCGCAACTTGTGATACCGGTCGCGCCGGGAAGGGATTTGGTGAACTTGGTGGAAACGGCGGCTCAGGAACATAAACTGCGACTTTCCGGTTTCGTCGCGGTTCGAGAGCTCGACTCGCGGATCAAGCAGCACCATGCCGGATGAGGAGAGTAGATCGTGGGACAGTCTGATACAAAAAAAATGACGCGTGAATTTGTGTTGCTGAACAAGTACGGCATGCACGTCCGCCCTGCCGGGCTCTTCGCCAAGGTCGCATCGCGCTTCAATGCGGAGGTCGATGTGGAGAAGGACGGCAGCGTCGTGTCGGGCAAGAGCATCATGGCGCTGATGACGCTGGAGGCGGTGTGCGGCACGAAGTTGCGAGTGACCGCGAGCGGCCCTCAGGAGCGTGAAGTGCTCGATGAGCTTGAAGCCTTGGTGGCCCGCAAGTTCGATATCCCCGATGAACAGTGACCCCGACAGCGTTCACGGTTCCCCGCGCGAGATGCGCATGCTGACCGGACTGGCCGCCTCGCGCGGTTTCGTCGCGGCCCCGGTTTTCGTTTTCCGCACAACGGCGAGCGACCAGGTGCCGGAGTATCCGGTGGAGCCCGGGCAGCTCGCGCACGAGCTGTCGCGGCTGGCCGACGCGTTTGCGCTGACGAGGGCGCAGATCCGCTCGCTGGCGTTCGAACTCAAGAAGCGCATCAGCGGAGACGAGGCGACCATTTTCGACGGGCATCTGATGATGCTCGACGATCCGGCGTTCATCGGATCCTGCAAGGAAAAGGTCTCGAAGAATCTGATCAACGCCGAGGCTGCGGTCAACATGGTGGCCGAGCGGTATTCGTCGACGTTCGCCGCCATGGACGACGCCTACCTGCGCGAGCGTGCTCAGGATGTCGGCGACATCGCCAAGCGGATCATCAGAAACCTGACGGGCGGCGCGGACGCACAGCCTTTCCGCGTGGAGCAGCCCTGCATCGTCGTGGCGGATGAGCTCACGCCTTCGGAAACCATCGCCTTGCCCAAGAATCTGATTCTCGGTTTCGCCACCGACCGCGGAAGCACGACGTCCCACGCGTCGCTGCTGGCGCGTGCGCTGGGGATTCCCGCAGTGGTCGGCTTGGGCTCGCTCTCGGAGGTCGTCAAGACCGGCGACATCTTGCTGCTCGACGGTACGCGCGGGAAGGTGATTCTCAATCCGGGCCGCGAAGAGCGGCTGGCTTTCGAGAAAATGGTGGCCCGCTCAAAGACGTTGGAAGAGACGCTCGAACAGGGCAAGCTGGCCCCCGGCAGGACCAGTGACGGCCATGCGGTTCCGTTCTTGGCGAATGTTGACCACAGCACGCCGATGACCGATCTTTACGCGGTCGGAGCCGAGGGCGTGGGCCTCTACCGCTCGGAGTATTTGTGGCTGACGTTCGACCGCGAGCCGACGGAAGACGAGCAAATGCACGCCTATACGGCGGCGGCGCGCGCGATGCCGGAAGGCCAGCCGGTCACGATCCGCGTGCTGGATCTCGGCGGGGACAAGGTGACCAAGAGCGGCAGCATGGCACATAAAGAGGCGAACCCGTTTTTGGGTAACCGCTCTATCCGTTACCTGCTGCGCAACCCCGAGGTGTTCCGGCGACAGCTGCGCGCCATCTTGCGGGCGAGCGCTCACGGCAACGTGCAGCTCATGTATCCGATGATCGCGACGATCGATGAGCTGCGCGCCGCCAACCTCGAGCTTCGCGGGTGCATGACGGCACTGAAGTCGGAGGGCATTCCTTTTGACGAGACGATCAAACGCGGTGTGATGGTCGAAATCCCTGCCGCTGCGCTGATCGCCGATGCCTTGGCCAAAGAGTCGGATTTCTTTTCCATCGGCACGAACGATCTGATCCAGTACACGCTGGCGGTTGACCGCGTGAACGAAACGGTCGCGCGGCTGTATCAGCCGACGCACCCCGCCGTTCTGCTGCTGCTCGACATGTCGGTGCGGGCTGCCCATGCGAATGGCCTGAAGGTGTCGGTTTGCGGTGAAACGGCGGCGGATCCCGTGATGGCGGTGCTCTTCATCGGCATGGGTGTCGATGAACTCAGCATGTCGCCCAATCTCATCCCGTTGGTCAAGAAAATCCTCAGTCAAGTTTCGTACTCAGATGCGACGACGTTGGCTGAAACGGTGCGGCGGATGGCCGGATCGCCTGCGGATAAAGTGTATACCTATTGCCGCAATCAGGTGATGAAGCTCGCGCCGGACCTGTTGTATCTTCAGTGACCGGCGGAGACCCGCGGGGCGAGACGGTGTTCTCGCCCTGTCCGTTTGAAGCGGCCACGGTGTGCCCTGCGGTTGACGCCCGGGCGTGTGGCTTTACGCTGAAAACTCAGAACGAGAAAAGCGTCTCGGAGTAAGTCTTCGGCGTGATGCCGGCCTGCCTGAGGATGTTCACGTGAGGCCAGAACTCGCCGGCCTCGGCCAGATCGTGTGTGTCGGAGGCGAGCGCGATCTTTACCCCCTTCTCGGCGCACTGCCGGATGAACTCGGCGTCCGGCAAATAGGTGTGGAAATTGACCTCCACGGCCACGCCGCTGTCCGCCAGCAGGCCCGCCAGGACCGGATACAGGTGCTTGGGACGCTCCAAACGATTCCGCGCGAAGAATCGGAAGGGATGGGCCAAGACATCGATGTCGTGTTCGACCAACTGTTCCACGTCGCGCATGAAAAGGTTTTCGGCCTCTTTCTGTGCGGTCTTTCCGGGCACGAAATCGTGGATGAAATGCACGGCCCCGATGAGAATGTCCCACTCCGACTCGGCGTCTTCGGGGGCGATCAGCAACTTGCCGTTGTTGTAGAGGTCCAATTCAAGCCCGATTTTGACAAACGGCGAACGGATCTTCTGCGCGAACTGGGTGTAGGCGGCCATGCGCCCCCGCCCGGGGGTGGCCCAAGCCGCTTCGACGAGCGCGGGATCGTTCTGCCATTTGAATCCCATCGCACGGCTTTTCTCGAAGTAGAGCTGGAAGGCGTGTTCGGTGATGCACAGCGTGCTGACGCCCATGGCTTGCGAGAGGGCGATGCAGGGGGCTGTGTCGACGGTGGTCCCGCAGTAGGCGTGCTCGGTGTGGCAGTGGACGTCCACGATGTTCGGCACCTGCATGGCGAGATTGAGTTCTTCAACCTCCGCGCGCGCGCCGTTGAGGCGGATCAGGCTGAAACGGAAAGGTTGCTCGCACAGGGCGGAAACGGTGTGATACAGAACCCCCTCATGGGCGCGGGCCTTCTGACCTTTATGATAGTGCCCGCTGAGGGAGAGAACCACGCCGGACTTCTGGAAGGAGTCGATGATCTCGGCCGAGTTCGTGGGACGGTACGGGTAATGCGAGTCGATGGCCGGGTAAATCGGCGGATGCTGGAGCGCGATAAGCGGCAGGCCCGGGTGCTCTGCGGCGACTTGCCGGGTCAGTGCCAGATCGGCGTCCGAACGCAGGCACTCCTGGTTCTCCGTGTAGGCGTCGTTGAACAGCAGAAAGCCGTAACCGCCGAACTCGCGGAATCCGGGCTGGGAGCTGAAAAGCGTGTTGAATGCCGCCATGTCGCCGTCATGGTTCCCGGGGAGCGCGAGAAACGGCACGTTGCTGCGCGTCAGCTCACCGTGCAGAGAAATCAGGTCGAGTTCGGCATTGCGGTCGCTTCCGCTTTCAACCAGGTCGCCCAGCAGTACGGTGAGGTCGGGCTTGATGCCCATGTGCGTCAGGCGCAAGAACACCTTTTTCAGCAGGGTTTGCGCCAATTCGCCGCGCAGCTGCGGCAGCTGCGCGGTCTGCCGCGCAAGGCCCGTATAGTGCAGGTCGGCGATCGCCAAAATGGTCAGAGATGGTTCACTCATGCGTCGAAGCAGCTTTCGTCAGAGATAGATTATTGAAACAAAACAAATTGTCCGTAAAAGTCGCATTAGGGTACGGGAACTTGCGCAACGGGTCAACAGGAATCGGGCATAAAAATGATCCCGTTTCGGCCGCTGCGGAAGGACTCCGCAGATCTGTTCGATCTCCCCGCCGCGACGGATGTTTTCCGCTTGTTTTCCGGACGCGGGATGCCTATACTCTGGCACCGTATGTTTACCGAGGCTAACAATTGCGAGCGGGGTGGCGCGGTATGGGCGAAGGACTGACCGTCACGCTGGTTGGGAACCCCAACACAGGCAAGACCACGCTGTTCAATCTTCTGACCGGCGCGCGCGAACGCACCGGCAACTGGACCGGCGTCACGGTCGATCGTGCGCAGGCTTCATTTTCCCTGAAGGGGCGTACGCTCCGCGTGACCGATCTGCCCGGCATCTACTCCTTCTCGCCGTACACCGACGACGAGCGCGTGGCGCGCGACTATCTGATCCGAAACAAGCCCTCGGCGGTCATCAACATCGTGGACGCCTCGAATCTCGAGCGCAGCCTTTATCTGACCGCGCAGCTCTTGGACATGCGCGTGCCGCTGGTGGTGGCGCTGAACCAAATGGATGTGGCGGAGCGCCACGGGATGAGCGTCGACCCCGCGCATCTGTCTCAACATTTGGGATGTCCTGTGGTGCCCATGGTGGCGTCGCGGGGCGAGGGGGCCGAGGCGTTGAAGGCGGCCGTGCTGGAGATCGCAGAGTCGCGCCGGCTGCCCACGGCGCGGATCCTGTACGGCGACGCCGAGCGCTCTGTGCAGCGCCTGCAGCTGTGTCTGATCGTGGCGGCGGACGACGCGGGTGTCGATTCGCGCTGGCTGGCCATCAAGCTGCTGGAACAGGATCCTTTCGCGCGCGGGCTGACGGAGGGGGTGTTCGACGCGATCGTGGACGAAGAGAACGAGCGGATCGCGCGCCACACCGGGCAGAAGCCCGAGGTGGCGGTGATGGACGCGCGGCTGGGTTTTATCCGGGGGCTGGCGCACGACGTGGTCAGGCGGCGGCTGGAAATGAAGCGGCGGCTGTCAGACATCGCGGACCGGCTGCTGTTGAGCCGCCCCGCCGGCATTCCCGTGTTCCTGTGCGTGATGTATGTGGTCTTCTGGCTGACGGTCCGGCTGACCCAGCCGCTGGTGGACTTTATTGACCACGTGTTCGGCGCGCTGCTCGTGCAGGGGCCCCGCGCGTGGCTGCACGCGGCCGGCGCGCCGGAGCTGGCGACCTCGCTCATCTCCGACGGCCTAGGCTCAGGCCTTACCACGGTCGCGACGTTCATGCCGCCGATCTTCATGATTTTTCTTTGCCTGAGCCTGTTGGAGGAGTCGGGATATATGGCGCGGGCGGCGTTCATCATGGACCGGTTCTTGAACCGCATCGGGCTGCCGGGCAAGGCGTTTATCCCTCTGCTGGTGGGGTTCGGGTGCACCGTGCCCGCGCTGATGGCGACGCGCACGCTGGAACAGCGGCGCGACCGGGTGCTGACCATGCTGATCGCGCCGTTCATGTCGTGCGGCGCGAGGATGCCCGTGTACGCGATCTTCGCCATGGCGTTCTTCCCGCGTCACGGCAACGCGGTGATTTTTCTGCTGTACCTCACGGGGGCTTTGCTGGCGATCCTGTCGGGACTGGTCCTGCACCGCACGCTGTTCAAGGGTGAGGTCTCGGCCTTCGTGATGGAGCTGCCTCCGTACCATGTTCCTGCCCTGCGCGGATGCCTGGAACACGTCTGGTACAACCTCAAGAGCTTTCTGATGCGTGCCGGCCAAGTGATCCTGCTGATCGCGGTGCTCCTGAGCCTGGCCAACGCCGCGCTCGACTGGGGCAGCGCCGGCCGCGAACAGGCGGAGGCGAGGCGCTCGGCGGCGGGCCGTGCCATGACCGTCGTGCTGAGACCGATGGGCGTGGCGGAGAACAACTGGCCCGCGGCGGCGGGGTTGCTGACCGGGCTGATGGCGAAAGAGGCCATCGTGGGAACCCTCGAGGTGTTGTACTCCCATGCCGACGGCGGGACACAGAAAGAGTGGCCGGAGCATGCCTTTGATCTCCGGGCCGTGTTGCGGGGGGCGTGCGAGAGCCTTGCGGTCGGGTACGGGTGGGGCGATGCGGACGCTTCCCGCCCGGATGCGGGCGAAGGGCTGTTGGCCGCGATGCGGCGCAACTTCGGAACGCGGGCAGCGGCGTTCGCCTACCTGTTGTTCGTCCTGATCTATTCACCCTGCGTGGCGGCGCTCATCGTGCTGGGGCGCGAGGCCGGATGGCGCTGGATGGGGTTCGCTGTCCTGTATCAGACGATGCTGGCTTGGATGGTGGCTACGGCGTATTACCAGACGGCGACTTTTTTCAGCGCGCCGGCGCGTGCGGCCGCTTGGCTGGGGGTGGTGGCCTTCCTCGCGTCCGCCGGAATCGGCGTGTTGCATCTGCTCGGAAAGAGGGTGTGCCATGAGTGGAAATGAAGCGAAGGGCCCCGCCGCACAGGCGCGCTGCCTCGTGGACCTGGCGGATGGGGAATCGGGCATCATCCGCACAAACGGAGACCGCAAGTCGACGGAAATGGGCCTATTCCCCGGTGCCCGCGTGGCGATGTTTCGTAACCGCAAGTCCGAACACTCCCTCGTGATCGGGGCGGGCGATGCGCGGTTCCTGATCTCACGCGCGATAGCCAAGAAGGTTGAAATCGAGTGAGGCCGGGATGCGGACTTGCGAAGGGCGGGGCGAGTTGTCATAATAACCCTTCATTTATTTTTCTGAGTAAGGCGGGTGGACGTGATGGAACAAGAAGACATCGTGCTCCGGTTGAATAAACTGCGAGAGGGAATCGGTGAGATGCGCGGGTATCTCGACATTGAGAGCCGTCGCGGCATTCTTGCGCAGCTTGAGGAAACGGCGGCCCGGCCGGAGTTCTGGAACGATCAGAACGCGGCCAAAGAGGTGATTGCCAAGACCAACGCGCAACGCGCGTTTGTGCGTCCGTTCGACGAGTTGGTCCGCCTGCTCGGCGATCAGGAGCTGATGCTGGAGCTGGCCAAGGCAGAGGAGGAGGGGCCGCAGCGGCAGCAGGCTTTCGCCGAAATGGAACACGTGTTCGACAAGGCCGATGTGATGGTCTCGAAACTGCGCCTGCAGTCGTTGCTGGGCGGTAAGCTGGATTCCTGCAACGCTTACCTGACGCTGCATTCCGGCGCGGGCGGCACGGAGTCCTGCGACTGGGCCGATATGCTTTTCCGCATGTACCGCATGTACTGTGAGGACAACGGGTTCGAAGTCGAGGTGTTCGATTCGCAGCCGGGCGAAGAGGCGGGCCTCAAGTCGGTCACCTTCCTGGTCACCGGCCCTTACGCCTACGGATATCTGAAGGCCGAGCGCGGCGTGCACCGCCTGGTACGCATCAGCCCCTTTGATGCCAATAAGCGGCGGCACACCTCGTTCAGTTCGCTCGACGTGGTCGCCGAGCTGACCGAGGAGATCGATGTGGAGATCAAGGAAGAGGACCTGCGCGTCGACACCTACCGCTCCGGCGGCGCGGGCGGCCAGCACGTGAACAAGACCGATTCGGCGATCCGGCTGACGCACTTGCCCTCGGGAATCGTCGTCGCCGTACAGTCCGAACGCTCGCAGCACAAAAACCGCGCCAAAGCCATGAGCATGCTGAAAGCCAAACTGTACGAACTCTACGAGGATCGCCAGCGCAAGGAGATGGAGCGGTTCTATGGCGAGAAGGGCGAGATCGCGTGGGGCAGCCAGATCCGCTCGTACGTGTTCCAGCCCTACACGATGGTGAAGGACCACCGGACGGACGAGCAGACCTCGAACGTGCAGGCCGTGATGGACGGGCACATCCAGCCGTTCATCGAAGCGTATCTGAAACAGAACGCGACGAAGGCGCAGGCCTGAGGCCGGGACCGGTGTTTGTTGAACAGGAGAGCATCGATGACATTCGAGCAAGCGAAACAGATTTTGGAGAAGAACGGACAGGGCCAGCTGCTGCGGTTCTGGGATTCTCTGGATATGGGGGAGCGCGCCCAGCTTCTGGACCAGATCGCGGGGTTGGACTTCGACAGCATCGCGCGGATGCAGGGCATGCTGAAGAGCAAGTCCGCGGCGTCCGCCGCAGTGGAGCCCGCCGCGGCGGACGTGGTGGAGCTGACGGAAGACGCGCGCGCGGCGGCCTATGCAGCCGGCGAGGCCGAGATCCGCGCCGGCAAGGTCGCCGTGCTGCTCGTGGCCGGAGGGCAGGGCTCGCGGCTGGGGTATGAGGGGCCGAAGGGCGCGTATTCGATCGGGCCGGTCACGGGGCGTTCGCTGTTCTATTTCCACGCGCGCAAGATCGTGGGGCTCTGCCGCCGCTACGGCGTGCGTATCCCGTTTTACATCATGACCAGCGACGCGAACGACGCGGCGACGCGGGCGCATTTCGAAGACCACAACTATTACGGGCTGGACCGCAACGATGTCACCTTCTTCGTGCAGGGCATGTGGCCTGCGCTCGATGGCCACGGTCGCATCATTCTGGATCAGCCGGGGCACATTTTCATGAGCCCGGACGGGCACGGCGGCACGCTGTCGGCGCTCGAAAAAGACGGCTGCCTGGCCGACATGGAGCGGCGCGGCATCAATACCGTCTTCTATTTCCAGGTGGACAACCCGATGGTGGAGATCGCCGATCCGGCATTCATCGGCCTGCATGTGTCGCGCCGGGCGGACATCTCGGTCAAGTTGTGCGCCAAACGCGACCCGAAAGAGGGGCTGGGGGTCGTCGTCAAGCGGGGCGGGCATTACGAGATGGTGGAATACACCGAGCTGACCGACGAGCAGGCGAACCGGCGGACCGCGTCGGGCGACCTGTATTTCAAGTACGGCAGCGTGGCGATCCACGTCTTCTCGTTCAACTTCATGAAGGCGGCGGCCCGCAAGCCCATGCCGTTGCACATCGCCCACAAGAAGATCCCGGTTTGCGCGGACAACGGTGCGGTGGTCAAGCCGGATAAGAACAACGGCTACAAGTTCGAAAAATTCATTTTCGATGTGCTGCCGGACGCCTCGACCGTGGTGAACCTGGCGTTCGACCGCGCCGAGGAGTTTTCGCCGGTCAAAAACGCGGCGGGCAGCGATTCGCCGGCTTCCTGCAAGCATGACATGCAGGCCAAGTGGCTGCGCTGGTTCAAGGTGGCGGGCATCCAGATGCCGACGACCGCCACCGGCGCGCCGGTTTTCCCGATGGAGATCGATCCGGCCTATGCGCTGGATGTGGCGGACCTGAAGAAAAAGGGCATTTCGCTCAAGGCAGAGTAGACAAACGTTTAAGGAGATGACAATGAGACCTGTGGTGCTGATTATCCGTGATGGCTGGGGCATCAATCCCCGCGAGGAAGGCAATTCCGTGTTCAAGGCGAAGACCCCGGTGATCGACCGCCTGAAGGCGCGGTATCCTTGGACGCGCCTGGCGTGCAGCGGCGAGGCGGTCGGGCTGCCGGACGGCTATCAGGGGTCCAGCGAGGTCGGCCATCTCAACATGGGCGCAGGCCGCGTGGTGATTCAGGAGCTGAAGCGCATTGACGACGGGCTGAGCACGGGCGCGCTGTTCAAGTCGGAGAAGTGGGCTGGGCTCATCGCGAACTGGAAAAAGAACGGCGGCGCGCTGCACTTCATGGGCCTGCTGCAGGACGAGGGCGTTCACGCGCACCAGGAGCATCTCTTCAAGCTGATGCGCCGCGCCCGCAGCGAGAACCCGGCCGGGCGGATCGTGGTGCACCCCTTCTTGGACGGGCGCGACACGCCGCCCCGCAGCACGCTGGAATATATCGCCCGCCTGGAGCAGGAGATCGAGGCGGTCGGCAACTGCGTCATCGGCACGGTGCAGGGCCGCTACTACGCGATGGACCGCTCGAAGAACTATGGGCTCACCGACATCGCCTACGCCTGCATCGCGCAGGCCGAGGGACGTGCTGCGGACACGGCCGTGGCGGCGGTGGAGGAGTCGTACGGTAAAGACCAGACGCCGGACAAGACCCCGATGGTGGACGAGTACATCCCGCCGTATGTGATCGGCGACTATGCCGGAATGAAAGACGGCGATTCAGTGATGCATTTCAACTACCGCCAAGACCGTGCGATCCAGCTGACGCAGGCGTTCGTGTGCGAAGACTACAAGGGCGTCCGCAAGGTCCGTCCGCAGATCGTCTATCTGGGGTTCACCCGGTACTGGGACGAGTTCACCGAGTACTTGTTGGGCGCGATGGGCGGCGACGGCGGCATGGACAATCTCTTGGGCGAAGTGATCGCCAAGGCGGGCCTGAAGCAGCTCCGCATCGCCGAGACGCAGAAATTCCGCCACGTGACCAGTTTCTTCAACGGGAAATCGACCAAGCCGTACGAGGGCGAGGTGCAGGTGGATGTGCCCAGCCGGTTCGACCCCGCGACCTTCGCGAGCCATCCCGAGATGGAGGCCTATAACGTGGCGGACGAACTGCTCAAACGGCTGCAGGACAACCCCTATGCGTTTGTGGCGGTGAATTTCGCCAACTGCGATATGGTCGGGCATACCGGCGACTTCGAGGCGGCGCGCCAGGCCGTGGAAATCGTGGACGAGTGCATCGGCAAGCTGCTGCCGCGCCTGTTCGCCCTGAATGCGCATATCCTGATCACAGCCGACCACGGCAATGCGGAGCAGATGAAGGACTACGTGACCGGCATGGTGAAAACCAGCCATACGCTGAACGATGTGGAGTGCTTGTATGTGGCGACGGACGCGGCGGGCGTGAAACTTGCGCCTGCGGGCAAGCTGTGCGATGTCGCGCCGACCGTCCTGGCACTGCTGGGCTTGCCGGTCCCGAATGAAATGACGGCGCAGAATCTGGTGCTCGGACGCCCGGACTGGGAATAAGATGAGGGCCCCGGCAGCGGCGTGCGGATGCGGCGGCGCGGGAATGTGGGAGAGGACATGGTGAAGCGGGGAATGTTCGCGGTGATCGCCGCCAGCGTCGTGCTGTCGGTTTCGTCAGCGTTTGCCGTCGTCAAGTTCGACAACAGCTTTTACAGCCCGCGCAACCGGGAGCGAACGATCCGGAAATCGACCACGCTGATCGTTCTGCACACCACGGAGGCCCCTTCGCGAAGCGCCTTGCGGAAGCTGAGCGATCTGGGCGAGTGTCACTTCTGCATCGACGAGGCCGGGCGCGTCTACCGCATCATCGACCACCGCCGCGAGGCGTATCACGCGGGGCGCAGCATGTGGAACGGGCGCGCCAACGTGGACGAGTTTTCGGTGGGGATCGAGATGTGCGGCTACCATAACAAGCCGCTCACGTCGGCGCAGTACCAGTCGCTCGCGGCCTTGGTCGGCGAACTGAAGTACATCTACAAGGTGCCGGATCACAACGTGCTCGCGCATTCGCACGTGGCCTATGGCGCGCCCAACAAGTGGCAGAAGCGCAGCCACCGCGGGCGGAAGCGCTGCGGCATGATGTTCGCGCTGCCGTCCGTCCGCGCGCGGCTGAACTTGAAGAGCCGCCCGGCCTCGGACCCCGACGTGAAGGCGCGCCGGCTGGTGGTGGCCGATGACTACTTGGCGAAGGTGCTGTATGGTCCCGTGCAGCAGAAACAGACGCTGGCAGCCGCTTCAATCGGGGCGCGTGACTCCAATTTGATCGCCAAGGGCCGTGGCGCTTGGGACATCGCCCGCGACGCCTACGACGATCCTACGACGCTGTATATCTTTCCGGACGGCAAGCAGAAGCGCGGCCATCAGCTCGCGAATTTCAAGCTGCTCCCCGCCGGGACCAAGGTCTTGGTGAACGCGCCCGCGGACAACCGCGCGGAAAAGTATCAGGTGGTGGGGGACAACGGCAAGGCGCAGGACATCGCGGGCGACGAGGTCCGAAGCGCTTCGACCGTCTATGTTTATCCGGACGGCCGGTATGCGCGCGGCAACCAGCTCGACGCGAACGGCATCTTGAAGCTTCCGTACGGCACAAAGGTGCTGCTCGGGTATTCCGTTGGCGGGCCGATTTCTCCCGACCGGCCCGCGGCGGCCATCTGCGGCAGCCGCTGGCGGTCGCAAGACACCTTTTTCCTGATTTCGGGTGTGCTGATTTCCGGCGCCCGTGTGAATGACGCCAAGATTCCCGCGGGCGCGATGGTCTTCTTCAAGAGCTGACGGCGAGCCGGCGCACGGCGGCGGCGAAGATCTCTTGCGGGTCGGCCATGCGGCCCTTGCCGGAGGTGCCGCAGGCGAGATCGCCCGTCCCCGCCTCGACGCATGTGGCGCCGCGGGCGGCCAGCAGCGCGAGGTTGGCCTGCGTGGCCGGGTGGCTCCACATTCCCGTGTTCATGGCCGGCGCGATCACGAGCGGCGCCTTTGTGGCGAGCGCAGTGGCCGTCAGCATGTCGTCCGCGAGCCCGTTCGCGAGCTTGGCGATCACGTTGGCCGTGCAGGGCGCGATCACCAGCGCCGCGCCGCGCTCGGCGAGCGAGATGTGCCCCGGAACCCACTCGTCCGGCTCGTCGAACATCTCGACGGCGACGGGGTTGCGCGAGAGCGTGCGGAAGGTCAGGGCCGACACGAAACGGGTGGCCGCGGCCGTCATGATGACATGCACGTCGTCGCCATTCTTGACAAACAGGCGCGTCAGTTCGCACGCCTTGTAGGCGGCGATCGATCCCGTGACGCCGAGAAGAATTGTGGCCATCGCTTCCCTCCTCTGCAATCAGATGAACTTCGCCTTGACGTTGATGATGTCGCACAAGCGCCGGAAGGCCGTGTCGAGGTCGTCGTTCGTCACCTGGTACATGTACTCGTTCGCACGGGCCATTTCCTGTTTCGCGTTGCGGATGCGCTTTTCGATCACGGCCGGCGAGTCGGTTCCCCGGTGCTCCAGACGCGCAAGCAGCTCTTCCATGGAAGGCGGGCTGATGAAGATGTCGATGAAGCCCTCTTTCATCGGGTCGCCGTCGGGCAGGGTGGCGATCGTGTTGCGGACCTGCTCCGCCCCGGCCACATCGATGTCGAGCAACATGCACTGTCCTT
Organism: uncultured Lentisphaeraceae bacterium; assembly: GCA_964579865.1. Taxonomy (GTDB): domain Bacteria; phylum Verrucomicrobiota; class Kiritimatiellia; order RFP12; family UBA1067; genus DAOPZC01. Next base: position 39,635 of record CAZOIS010000004.1, read on the forward strand.
CGCGCAAAACTTCGTAGACCGGCTCCTTCAGCGTTCCGTAGTAATTGTCGTGGACCAGCGCATGCTCGAGGAATTTCCCCTCGCCGATCATTTTTTTAAAGGCGTCGACGGTCAGAAAATGGTAGTCCACCCCGTCCTCTTCGTTCAGGCGCGGCGCGCGGGTGGTGCAGGAGACCGAGTAGCAGATTTCGGGATAGTTCTGCAGCAGAAGGTCGCACAGCGTCGTCTTGCCGGCGCCCGAAGGCGCTGAGATCACAATGAAAAGCGGTTTCATCAATAGGCTCCTTGAAAATCAATGAGCGTAGTGTAACGGGTCGTCGCGCCGGGGCAAAGAGGAAAATCAGCTTGCCGACGGGCACGCGGTCCGCAGCGGGCATGCGGGGCAGTTCCGTTCGCGGGCGTTGCAGAAATCGCGTCCGAGGAAGATGAGGTTCACGTGGAGCGAGATCGGGTCGGTCATGGGGACGAACGCCTGGATGGCGTCTGCGCCTTTGCGGTGCGGCGCGGCCTCTTTCTGGTCTTCGATCCAGCCGAGACGCTGCGAGAGTCGCCAGATATGGGTGTCGACCGCGAAAACCGGCGCGTGCAACCCGAACATCAGAAAACAGCGGGCGATCTTGATGCCGATGCCGGGCAGGGAAACGAGGAACGCTTCGGCCTCGTCTACGGTCAAGCGGCGCAGGGGCGCAAGGGTGACTCGGCCGAACCGTTCGCGGATGAGCTGCCACGCGTTCTGGATGTCGGAGGCGCGCCGCTGGGCGAGCCCGACGCCGCGGAGCGGGACTGCCAGCTCCTCGGTCGGCGTTTCGGGTATCCGGTCATGACGCGGGAACTGCTTCTTAAAGGCACGGAAGGCCGCCTCGCAGGCGGGCGTGGTCGTGCGCGTGCTGAGCATGAAGTAGAGCAGTTCGTCGAGCAGATGGGGCTGTCGGGCGGCGCGGTAGGGGCCGTAGTGCGCCAGCAGAAGCCGGTCGACCGTTTCGGGATCGGCCACGGTTGCGGAAGCTGCCCGTTTTGTGTGATTCATCATGGGACAAACGTAGCCGTTTCATCGGACATGGGCAAGTCAAAGTTTGCATGCGGAGCCGCGCCGCAAAAATGCGAGGTCCGCGGTTGAAAATCGGAGGTGATGTGCTATGATGCAAGCGTCATCACTGAGAGACCCAAGCGAAAGGATTTTCGGATGAAGCATGCATATGCTGTGATTCTGGCTGGCGGGAGCGGCGAGCGGTTCTGGCCGCTGAGCACGAAGGCCCGGCCGAAACAGTTCATTTCCCTGTTCGGCGGGCGCCCGCTTCTTTCTATGGCGGTCGAAAGGCTGCACGGCCTGATTCCGGCCGACCGCATCTTCATCATCACGGCTGACCGGTTGGTGGCCGATACGGCGGCGGCGGCGTGGAATGTGCCGCGCGCGAACATCGTCGGCGAACCGTGTAAGCGGGACACCGCGCCGGCGATCGCCGTGGCGTGCGGGCTGGTGCGGCAGCGCGACCCCGAGGGCGTCGTCTGCATCCTCACGGCAGATCAGCTCATGAGCGACGTCGAGACGTTTCGCCTGACGCTGGCTGATGGCATCAAGGTGGCGCGCCAGGAGGGCGTGATCGTCACGATCGGCATCCAGCCCGACACCCCGGCGACCGGTTTCGGTTACATCGAGGCGGGCGACGCGCTGGAGACGCGCACGGTGACGCTCTTCAACAAGGCGAACCGGTTCGTGGAAAAACCGGACGCCTATACCGCGGCGCGGTACGTCGAAAGCGGAAAGTATTACTGGAACGCGGGGATGTTCATCTGGAAGACCGGCACCATGCGCGCGGCTTTGGCGGAGCACGCGCCCGAGCTGGCTACGCTTTGCGACGAGGTGGCGGCGGCGGGGCCCGGGCCCGAAGCGCTCGATGCGCTGCTGCGCCGGGTGTATCCTTCCCTGCGCGCGATCTCGATCGACTACGCCGTGATGGAGCATGCCAAGAATATCGTCATGGCGCGCGGCGTATTCGGCTGGGACGACGTGGGTTCCTGGCCTTCCGTCGCCGGCCACTTTTCAGCCGACCTCGCCGGCAATGTGGTGATCGGGGCCTGCGAGCCCATGGAGGCCTTGAACAACATCGTCGTGTCGGAGAACCGGCTCACGGCTTTGATCGGCGTGAGCGGCTTGGTGGTGGTGCAGTCGGAGAACGCCACGCTGATTTGCCCGAAGGACCGTGCTGAAGATGTCAAGAAGCTGCTGCGCCGCGTCGCCGAAAGGCCGGACGGCGCGAAGTACGTGTAAGGCGCGGACATGTTCACGACAGCCCAGATTCCTTCGCGCCGTTTCAAGCTGACGGTCGCGTATGATGGCACGGCGTACGCAGGCTGGCAGGTGCAGCCGCACCATCCCAGCGTGCAGCAGACGATCGAGGAGACGTTGGCGGGGATTGTCTGCCACCCGGTGAAGATACATGGCAGCGGCCGGACCGATCAGGGGGTCCACGCGCGCGGCCAGGTGGCCCACGTGGATCTGACGTGCCGCATGGACGCGGCGTCGGTTGGCCGCGCCCTGAACGCTCGTCTGCCTCCCGACATCCGCATTTTGAAGGTGTCGGTTGCCCGGCCCGATTTCCATGCGCGCCGTTCCGCGGCCGGCAAGGAATACCGCTATTTCGTCTGGAACGACGCGATGGTGTTGCCGGACAAGCGCCTGTACGCGGCACACGTCTACCGTCCGCTCGATGTGGCGGCCATGCGCAAAGCCGCGGCGTTCTTTGTGGGCCGCCACGATTTCGCGTCTTTCACCGCGAATCCGCAGCGCGAGGTGGAAAGCACGGTGCGGACGGTCTTCGCGTTCACGGTCGGCAAGAAGGGCAAGGAGATCGTGTTCCGCGTGAGCGGCGAAGGCTTTCTTTACAAGCAGGTGCGAAGCATGGTGGGGTTCCTGTTCCGCATCGGCGAAGGGGCAGAACCGCCGGAGGCCGTCAAGGAGCTGTTGTCCTCCTGCGCGCCCCGCAAAGCGCGCGTTCCGTCCGCGGCGGCGCAGGGACTTTTCCTGTGGCGGGTGTGGTACCGTTGAGCGCGCCGGTGCGGCGTTGACTTTTGAGCCGCGCAAGCAGAAGGGCCGGGGCGAACGCCCCGGCCCGTTCCGTCTCATGGCCTTAAGATCAATAGTCTTTGTCGTCCGGCTGCTCGATGGTCTTGAGCAGGCGCTCGACGATGGCGGTCGTTGAGAGGCCTTCCGAATCGGCCGCGAAGTTTGCGATGATGCGGTGACGCAGCACCGGCACGGCGGCCTTGACCACGTCGCTGCAGCTCACGTGGATGCGGCCTTCGAGCACGGCGCGAGCCTTGGCTGCGAGCACCAGGAACTGGCCCGCGCGCGGGCCGGCACCGTTCGAGACATACTTTTTGATGAAGTCCGGGCTCTTTTCATCGTGCGGGCGCGTCGCGCGCACGAGGCGGACGGCAAACTTGATGACGTGGTCGGAAACGGGGATCTTGCGTACCACGGCCTGGAGCTGGAGCAGTTCGTCCTTCGAGATGACCTTCTGGGGCTGCTCACTTTTCGAAACGGTGGTCGCCTTGACGACGGTCTCTTCCTCGTCTTCTTTGGGATAGTCCACCCAGAGGTTGAACATGAAGCGGTCCTGTTGGGCTTCCGGCAGGGGATAGGTGCCTTCCTGCTCGATGGGGTTCTGTGTGGCGAGCACGAAGAAGGGCGCGTCGAGCTTGTAGGTCTGGTTGCCGACCGTGACGCACTTTTCCTGCATGGCTTCGAGCAGCGAGGCTTGCGTCTTGGGCGGCGTGCGGTTGATTTCGTCCGCGAGCAGCATGTTGGTGAAGATCGGCCCCTTGATGAAACGGAAGCTTTTCTTGTCCGTGACCGGGTCGTGTTCGAGGATTTCCGTGCCGGTGATGTCCGTCGGCATCAGGTCGGGCGTGAACTGCACGCGCTTGAACTCCATGTCCAGCACCTTGGCGATGGTCGAACAGAGCGTGGTTTTGGCCATGCCGGGCATGCCGACCAGCAGGCCGTGGCCGCCGGCGATGATGACCATCAGCACCTGGTCGATGACGTCGACCTGGCCGATGATGACTTTTGCGATTTCGTCGCGGATCTTCTCCGAACGGAGCGACATGGCTTTGACCAGCTTGAGGTCCTCTTCGGATGCGCCCTGCACCTTGAGGTCTTTTTTGGATTTTTTCTCTTCCTTTTTCTCGGGCTGTGCGGCCACTTCGGCGGCCGGCGCCGGCTCCGCGGCGGCGGATTCGTCGAGGAAGAGCAAAACGACCTGTTCGCCCAACATGATCTGCGCGCCGTTGGCCAAGAGCGTCTGGCCGATCGCCTGGCCGTTTACGCTGGTGCCGTTCGAGCTGCCGAGATCCTGCAGAACCCAGCCCTGCTCGGAGGGCGATAGCTGCGCGTGGTGTCCCGATATCGATTCGGCGGGAATGCAGATGGAACAGTCCTCTTTTCGCCCGATCAAATAGGCTTGCGTGTTGTCGAGCTCGGTCAGGAGTTGGTCGCCTTCAGGCTGTTGGATGAATAGTTTTGCCATGTGTGTTGTCCTTTGAAGAGAATGGTCGTTTCGGGGTTGACGGTTGCGCGGTGAGAGTTACGGCTGCTTGGTTTCGGACGGCGGCGTGTTCGACGCCGGATCGGACGTCAGCTTAATTGTGCCAAGATCTTTTAGCGACGTGGAGACGCGGATGCCTTGGAGCGCTTTGCAGAAATAGCCGGGGATAAGGCCTTTGGTGTCGGGCGGTCCCACTTCCTGACGCGTAATCTCGCGTGTCTTCTTCATCTCCCAGTGGGTGCCGAGCTTGGAGGTGCCGACGCTTTCCATCAGGCAGAGCTTGATGCTGCGGATCTGGATGTGCTTCAGGACTTCCGCGCTCTGGAGCGTCACCGGCAGGGTCCGGACTTCCTGCTCGATGACGCGGGCTTTGCCGAAGGTCCCCGACTGACCCTCAATGCGGTGCTGATTCTTGACGTTGAAGAAGGGATTGGACTCGGTGATCTTCGCCCGGATGGTTTTGGCGTCGGCGTCGGTCAGGGTCTGCTCCTCGCGGGAGAGCAGCAGTCCTTCGTAGAAACAGTTCTCGCAGAGCACGAAAAGATCATATTTGCCGGGCGGAAGTCCGTAAAACGAGAACGCGTTGTCGCTTCCGAGGCCGGCCAAGTAGACCTGGTTGGTCATGTCCTTGTTGATGTTGCGCGCGTTTTTGGCCGCCGTTCCACCGTCGACGTCATCCATGGATGAGATGTTCGGGAACTTCTGCGGCATCGCCAGTACGCCGAGCACCTCGGAGGGCGCTTCCGCGATGACGCCTTTGATGCCGCCGGTGGCATTGGGGTCGGGCTTGGTGTACAGGTTGATGCTGACGTGCGTCTTGCTGTAAGGCGACATGTTGCCGGGATTGATCTTGATGCCTGCGATGGCGGCGACCGCCAACACGGAGAAAGCGAGCCCCGCTTTCAGGCCTTTGCGTGAAGCGTTCATCGTGCAAGAACCTCTTTCATTTCCGCCTCAAACGGATGTCCGGGAAAACGCTTCAGAAAGTCTTCGGCAACCTCCTGGGCGCGTTTCTTTTCGTTGATTTTCTGGAGGCAGTCGATTTCCAGCTTCATGGCGTCGGCGAGCTGGGCGCTCATGGCGACGCTTTTGCGGTAGGCGCCGAGGGCGTTGATGGCGCGGCGGAAATCTTCGACGTAGATGTAGATCTTCGCCTCTGCAAGCGGATATTCGCCCGAGAGTTTTGAGGCGGGAGATTCGTTTTCCCAATCGCTCAGCTTCTGGAAGGCTTCGGGCAGCGCGTCCTGCGCGAGGTAGGTGGTGATGGTGGAGTACATGGAGGCGTCGTGCACCGTGTAGATCTTCCAGTCGTCCACTTTTTTCTGCGAGGCGAGCGACTGCGGCTTGAGGCGCTTTGACTCGGCCTTGTCCACCGCGTTCGTGTCGGCCTCTTTGTCCTTGCGCTTGCGGGGCCCCACATAGGTGAGGCGGCCTCCGGCCATGCCGACCTTGTTCCGGCTGCGGTAGCGGTCCTGCGCGTCCTTGTAGAATTTGATGGCCGCCTCGTTGTTGCCGAGGGCGCGTTCGACATCGCCCTGGCGAAGCGCGGCGATCTGGTTCTGGTCGGGGGCGATGGCGGCTTCTTTCAGGAAAGCGACCTCGTGTTTCGCGGCCGCCGGGTCGTTGACGTCGGACAGATAGGCGCTGACGCGTTCGTCTTTCCAGCGGAACTTGCGGGCGCTGTTCTTCTCGTTCTTCTCGAAGGTGCTGATCCAGTCGAGCAGCACCTTGTCGTTGCGCTGCAGGCGCAGGGTCTCGATGAAGCGGTCCTCCAGCGCCCAACGCTGCTCCGTCGGGCGCTTCTTGATGCTTTCGTAGCTGCGCGTGAAGATCTCGTTCAGGATCGGTCCTGCGCGGTAAGGCTCCAACAGTTCGACCAGGATGGACCAGTGGTCGGACTTCCAGTCGGCGCACGGATCTGTTCCTTTGGGGACGGCGCGGATCATGTTGAAAAGGGCTTTGCGGAAATTCAGCCGGTCTTCCTTGCTGTCGAGCGAGAGTTCGGTCGGTGTCCACGGGCAGACCAGACGGGCCGACGTGCGCGCGACACCCGCGGCGTTGGAGACGGCCAGCGTGACGGGGTACGAGATCTGGTCGTGGTCGCCCGAGACCAGCCATTCGATGATCGGCTCCGAAATCCGCTTGGTCTTGTCAAATTCCCATGTCACGGACTGGGACGGGTCAGCCGGATCCAGTCCCGAATAAGAGAGCGTGAAAAGGGAAAGGGGCATATCGCCTGTCCAGAAATAGCCGTTCGGCTCGCTGGTTCCGCGGATCGCCGCGCAGACGCGGCCGTCTTTGAGCGCGATGCGGACGATGGCGGCTTCGCCTGATTTGGCGAACTCGTTGACCAGTTCCGGCAGCGGGCCTTCCGTTATTCCCTTGCGGCGCCAGGTTAGCTGCGACTCCTGTTTGCCGCGCGCCTCGAAGTGGAAATAGTCGATGCGGTGCAGCCCGGCATCGAGCTCGACCGTTTCGCCGTGTTGTCCTTTGGCGCCTCCGTCGCGTGTATGGATGCCCGGCCAACTGCAGACGGTTTTGCCGTCGATCGCGAATTCTGAGCCTTCGTCCGAAACGGTGGCGAAGAAGATGCGTTCTTTTTTGGCCAAGAGAATGCACCCTACAAACCAGTCGGAGAAATCGTCGTCCGGACCGTAGGGGTTGACCATGGAGCCGATGCATTGCCACGTGTTGAAGGACGCGCCTTGCGCTGGCGGATACTCGTTCGCCATGCGTTTGGCCGCGTCGAGGCTGGCGTTGCCGTTTTTCGCATAGAAGAGCACGCTGGGAATCAGCCGCGCGTTCTCGGGCTTGGGAGGGGGATTCGCCGACCCTTTGATGTAGATGTGGGCGGCGGCGCCGGTTTCAGGCTGCGCGAAGAGCACGCCGAGTCCGTCGGATTGGAGATGTCCGACGATCTGGCACTCCAATGTTTTGCCTTGATCATCGCGCGCTTCCGGGACCGGATATTTTCCGGGCAGCAGTCCGCCGTCGGGGATCTTCACGAACACGCCGAGGTCTTTGTGGTCGGGCGTCCGTTGGACGTGCACATCCACGCGGAGTGTCGCGCCGGGCACGGCCCAGTCGCTCTGCGCGAAGGCGGACGAGAGAATGAGTGTGCCGATCGAGAAGGTTGCGCAAAGTCTTTTCATCATGTGCTCGTAGGTGCTGCCGGAAGCGGCGGTCCGTTTTATTTCATGTCCCCAATGGCTTTAAAGTAGTCGGAAACCATGTCGCGGTATTCGGCGGGGGCCTCGTCCGGCGAAGCGGCCACGGCCTCGTCGCCGCTTTCCGTGTTGCTCGTGGCGCCCATGTCGCTGCTGCTGATGCCGTTCTCGAGCGAGGTGTAGGTCGTGGAAAGCGCCATCATCGCCTTCTTGTGCAGTTCTGCGATCATGGCCGGCGAGGCCTTCTGGTTCTGCAGGAGGTCGATCTGCTTGCTGAGGGTGATGTACTTCTTGAGGTCGAAGGTGCGCAGGTTGTTGAGTTGGGCTTGCGCGTAAACCGCCTCGGCGTTGCGGGTCATCTGGGCACGGGTGCTTTCGGGGGTGTCGGCGCCGACTTTCGTGTCGCGGCGCGTGGCGCCTTCGCCGCCTTCCATGCCTTTGTCCTGCGAGTAGCCGGAATTCTTGCCGCCGCCCGTGGCCACGGCGTCGGAGTGCCCCTCTTCCTCGACGTCGCCCGACTGGTTGGAGTCTTGGGTCCGGCGCTTGTCGAGGTTCTTGTCGCCCTCGTTGACCTTGCCGGAGCGGGCCATCACCTCGCCGTCGGACATGCCCTGGCGGCCGACTTGGGAGCGCCCGTCCTGGTCTTTGTGGTCGGGCCGGTCGTTGCCCGACTTGCCCGAGGCGTTGTAATCGACCCACTCGCCTTCTGAAATGCCCCAGCCGGAGTCGGGGTTGGCGTCGCCCTGGTTGGTCACCGAGTCGTCGCCTTTTTTCTCCTGCTCCTCCTCCTGCTCAAGCAGATCGCCGACGATGTCCTGCAGCTCCTCGGGCATGGTCACCTGGCCGATCGGCGCCTTCAGCTCTTCCTTGTCGAGGTTCTCCGTGTTGCGCTTGACGTTGTCGGATTTCGCGAAAAGCCACATTTCCATCTCGTCGGCTTTCTGCCCCGTCTTGGTGAGCAGATCGAGCAGGAAGTCTTCCTTTTGAAGTCCCGTCTCGACGACGGCGTTGGTTCCGGAGCCTTCCGCCTGTTTCATCTCTTCGTACGTCTGGAACGTGTCGGTGACGAGTTCGTTGACGGAGTCGAGCTCCGGCATGGATTGCAGGTCCGTGGCCACTTTCAGCATGGCCTGGGCCATGTTGGCCTTGAGCTCTGCGATCTCCTCGAGCATGTCCTCGTCGAGCTTCTCGGTCTTGTCGCCCTGGCTGCCGGTCTCCCGCAGGGCATCCACCACACGCGCCTGCAGGTCTTCCATCTTTTTGATCGACTGCTTGGCGTCTTTGATGATGGCGACCGCGTCTTCGGTCTTTTCCTTGGTGTCGGTCTCGCGCCATTCCTTGAGGTAATCCATCAGGGTGGCGATGCCGTTCGTGACGCTGTACTGCGGCGGCACCGAGTCGATGTACTTTTCGGAGTCCATGACCTCGGCGATATTCACCATCGTGGGGTGGAGTTTGAGCTCCACGGCTTTGTCGGCGATCTTGTTCATGAGCGCCCCGAACTCTTCGCCCTCGCGGTCCTGCTTGGCTTCGGAGCGGCAGAAGCCGACCATGGCCTCCATGTCCTGGGCGAGGTTGTCCTGACGGTCGATGATGGCTTCGGGCATTTCCGTTTTGCTCTGCGAGGCCTTCAAGGTGGCGTTCAGGTTGGCGGTCTGCCCTTTGCGGATGCCCTCGAGCATGGCCAGCACGCCCGCGGCCGCCTGCGAGACCTCGCCTTTGTTCATGCTGTCGCTGGCCTGCGCGAGCAGTCGCAGCACGGTGTTTTGTGCCTCGACGGCGAGCTTGGCGTTTTCGGCGCGGTTGTCGGCGGCGCCGGTGGTCATGCGCGTGAGCCGGACGACCGCTTCGGGGATCGGTCCGCTGAGGGCCTTGTCGAGCGCGACCCGGGCGGTGCCGATGGCGGCGTCCTTGGTTTTGATCAAGACGGCGGCGTAGTTCTTGATCTCGGTCTGTTTGTCGGCGACTTCTTTCCAGAGCTGTTCGTCGAAGGTCGGCAGTCCCGACTGCAAGCGCGTGGTGGTGGTCAGCGTGGACCGTTGCCGGGCGACGAGTTCGCCGAGGGTCTTGCGGGCATCGCCGCGCTGCTGGTTTTCGAGCGCGAGTTGAGAGGAGAGCGTGGACATTTCGAACAGGATTTGCGGGCTGACCGTGCGGTTGGGCGCGCTCGCGCTGGCGTTGTCGTAGGCCACGATCCTCAGGGCTGAGGAAGCGGAGATGTCTTCCAAGGCGCCGGTCCATTTCTCGTTGAAGCTCTTTTGGCCTTTGAGGTCCCACTCTTTGAGCACGTCGCCCTCGGCGGTGGGCTTGGCGCCCTTGTTCACGCGCTCGATGCGCACTTTGCCGAGTCCGTATTCGTCCGAGGCCTCGAAATGAACCACCGGGATGGCGTTCGGCGGCAGCACCGCTTTGCTGGCCGAAGGCACCACCAGCCGGATCGAGGGGGCGCGGTCCTCCAGGATCTGGAAGCGGACGGGGACGTGCATTTCGAGGCCGAGGCTGTCTTTGGCCGCGATCTGGAAAACGGAGCCTTCGTTGATCACGGCGGACCCCGACCAGACCGCCTTGTCGGCGCCGGACGAAAGCGGCAGGCTGGTTTTCTCGAAGATGATTTCGGTGGAAACGACCGGCCGGTTGCAGGCCGTCCTGAAGGAGACTTCCGCGTGGACAGGGATCGTCACTGCGTTGGTGAGCGCGTCGAAAGTTCGCGGGGCGAGCGCGGTGTAGCCGGGCGGCGTGATCTTGAGCTGAAGCGACGTCAGCGCAAGCGGCGGCACGGTGTCCACCGTGTATTTGTCGGTCGGGTAGGCGTCGCCGACTTTGAAGCGGTAGCCGAGCGACGTGGCGATCTTGGACACGCGATAGGTGAATTCTTCCTCGGTGCCCGTGGCTTTGAACTGCCCCACGCGGAGGGTGGTGCGCTTGTCGTCTGCGGGGTAGAGGTCGAGATCGACGAACTGGCCGGCGCGCCCGCTGGCCTTGACCGTCAGGTTGATGCCGTCGCCTTGGACGATCGTTTTGTTCTCCGGCGAGATCGCCAGGACCGTGGCGAAGGTGGGGGGCGAGAGGCGCGAGAAGGGGTTCGCCACGCGCTGCATGGCGACCGTCCAGGCGTTGCCGAGCACGAAGGCGGGAACGATCAGCGCAAGCAGGGCGGCGGCGATGGCGGCGGCGCCCCGCTTCCGCAGCTTTTTGTTCTTGATCTCGCTGAGCGGCAGAGAGGCGAACCCCGGCACGCCTTCGTTGAGATAGGTTTTGAGCCAGGAAGACTGCGAGCTCTCGCATGCGAAAAGGACGCGGTTGATCAGGTGGTTGTCCAGTTGGGGAAATTTCTTTTCGAGGAACGCGGCGACCGCGGCAGGCGACCGCTTGTGGTTCAGCACGCGGATCAACCAGCCCAGAGCGGAAACGGCGAGCAGGATCAGGACGGAAGACAGCGCGATACGTCCGTAGAAGCGGGGCCGGAGCCAGACGTCCAGGGCGGTTAGCGCCACCCAGGCGGACAAAAGCGTGGCCACCGCGAAAATCAAGTGCTCGAACGTGTGCCAGCGGTTGATTTTTCCGTTGATCTGCTTCAGTTCGTGGTCGAGATTCGACATGGCCGGCTCCTTGCTGCTGATCCGCTCCGCGATCGCAATTCTATATCAAGTAAAACAAGTATTCATATTAGCAGAATCAATGAGGGCTGTAAATCCGAGGTCACGGAAAATCGGCACGATTCATTCGCGGGATCACGCTGAAGCTGCCGGTGACACATCTGGCTGTTTGTGCTATAGTTCTGCCACTTTTCTAAGGAAGGAAGTTGAAGAGATGTCAGAGGAACAGCCGCTTTCGAATAACGAGTACCGTGAACAGCGTATCGCCAACCTGCGCAAGCTGGAGGAGCTGGGCTTCAAACCGTTCGGACAGGCTTTTGAGCGGACCCGGCTGTCCGAGGTCCGGGCGGGATTCGAAGAGAATAAGAATGTGCGGGCCGCAGGCCGCCTGATGACCATCCGCCGGATGGGTAAGGCCTCGTTCGCGACCTTCAGCGACGGCTCGGCCAGTTTCCAGATTTTCATCAAGAAGGATTTGCTCACGGAGCCGGAATTCGAGGGGTTCAAGTATCTGGACCTCGGAGACTTCCTGGGCGTCGAGGGCCGTCTTTTTACCACCAAGGCGGGCGAGCCCACCATCGAGGTCCATCGCTGGACCTTCCTCGGCAAGGCGATCCTGCAGCCGCCGGAGAAGTTCCACGGCCTCCAGGACGTGGAGGAGCGGTACCGCAAGCGCTATCTCGACCTGATGATGCATCCCGATTCGCGCGACCGTTTCAACAAGCGCTGCGCGATTCTCGCGGAGATCCGCAATTTCCTGCAGGCGCGGGGCTTCACCGAGGTGGAGACGCCGATGATGCAGGCGCAGGCGGGCGGCGCGGCGGCCAAGCCGTTCTTCACGCACCATAACGCGCTGGACACCGAGATGGTCATGCGCATCGCGCCGGAGCTGTACCTGAAGCGGCTGATCGTGGGCGGGTATGACAAAATCTTCGAGCTGGGCAAGGATTTCCGCAACGAGGGCATCGACCGCACGCACAACCCCGAGTTTACCGTGCTCGAGATCTACGAGGCCTATGGCGACCGCAAATCGATGAAGGCCATCATCGAAGGGCTCCTGCCGCACTTGTGCGAGAAGGTCCTCGGCACAATGAAGGTCGAGTATGGCGAGGCCAAGGAGGTGCTGGACTTCACGCCGCCTTACCGCGAGGTGGCGTATCGCGATCTGGTGAAGGAGGCGATGGGGAGCGATTGGTTTGACTTGCCGCTGGCCGAGGTGCGCGCCAAGGCTCAGGCGAAGGGCCTGGCGATCGATCCTGCGTGGAACCACCTGCTGGTGACCCATGAGGTGTATGACAAGCTGCTCGAGAAGACCCTGCGGCAGCCGACCTTCGTGACCCGGATCCCGCGTCAGTTTGTGCCGCTGGCCAAGGCGTGCGAGGACGATCCGGAGCTGGTGGACGTGTTCGAGTTCGTCGTGGCCGGCAAGGAGCTGTGTCCGGGCTATACGGAGCAGAACGATCCGATGGCCCAGCGCAAAGCGTTCGAAGATCAGGCCGGCGAGGACGTGGAGAAGATCGACGAGGACTTCATCATGGCGCTGGAGCACGGCATGCCGCCCACCGGCGGCCTCGGCATGGGAATCGACCGGTTAGTGATGATGCTGACCGGCACCGAGGTGATCCGCGACGTGATCCTGTTCCCGCAGATGAAGCAGCTGTCGCCCGGCTGAGCCGGAGTTGACTCCGCATTCTCGTGTGTTACACTGAACCCCATTTTTGATTAACAAAGGAAATTAAAACTATGGCTAAACGCTCGAAGTCGGTGAAGAAAGTCGTGCCCGCGAAGAAAACCGTGTCCGCCAAGAAGGTCGTTCCCGCGAAGAAGGCCGCACCTGCGAAGAAGGCCGGTGGAGCCAAATCGGTGAAGTATGTCTATTCGTTCGGCAATGCCAAGGCGGAGGGCGGCGCGGCGATGAAGAATCTCCTCGGCGGCAAGGGGGCGAACCTCGCCGAGATGTGCCTGCTGGGGATTCCCGTGCCGGCCGGGTTCACCGTCAGCACCGAGTGTTGCACCGCGTACTACGCAGGCGGGTGCAAGCTTCCCGCCGAACTGGCAGACCAAGTCCTGACCGCATTGCGCAAAACCGAGAAGATCATGGGCAAGCAGTACGGCGATCCGGAAAATCCGCTGCTCGTCTCCTGCCGTTCCGGCGCGCGCAAATCCATGCCCGGCATGATGGACACCGTCCTCAACGTCGGCCTCTCTACGGCCACGATCCCCGGCATGATCCGCAAAACCAACAATCCCCGTTTCGTGTGGGATTCCTATCGCCGCCTCATCATGATGTATGCCGACGTGGTGATGGAGAAAGCGGAAGGCCTGGAGCCGGCTGCGGGCAAGGGCATCCGCAAGATCATGGATGAGACCCTGGACCAGTTCAAGCACGCCCGCGGCTGTGCCTCCGACACCGATCTGAAGGCGGAGGATCTGCAGCTCCTCGCCGACGAGTTCAAGAAGCTGGTGAAGCAGCATCTCGGCAAGGCTTTCCCGGATGACCCCATGGCGCAGCTGTGGGGCGGCATCGCGGCCGTGTTCAAGAGCTGGAACGGCAAGAAGGCGGTCTCCTATCGTCGCATCGAAGGCATCCCCGATGACTGGGGTACTGCCGTGAACGTGCAGGCGATGGTGTTCGGCAACATGGGCGAAAGCTCCGCCACGGGCGTGGCGTTTACGCGCGATCCGGCCACGGGCGACAACAAGTTCTACGGCGAGTGGCTGATCAACGCCCAGGGCGAGGACGTCGTGGCGGGCATCCGCACGCCGAGCCCGATCAACGACGACACCAAGAACGACCAGAACAAGCATCTGAAGAGCATGCAGGAGGCGATGCCGGCCACCTACAAGCAGCTGTTCGCGATCCGCAACAAGCTGGAAAAGCACTACCGGGACATGCTCGACATCGAGTTCACGATCGAGGAAGGGAAACTCTGGATGCTCCAGTGCCGCGTCGGCAAGCGCACCGGCACCGCGGCGCTGAACATGGCCATGGACATGCTGGCCGAGCGGCTGATCGACCAGAAGATCGCCGTCACGCGCGTGGAGCCCCAGCAGCTGGACGAACTGCTGCACCCGATCGTCGACCCCAAGGCCGAGAAGGACGCGCAGCCGATTGTCAAGGGCTTGCCGGCCGGCCCTGGCGCGGCCTGCGGCAAGCTGGTCTTCACGGCCGAGGACGCGGTCTCCGCTTTCCACGCGGGCCAGAAGGTCATCCTGATCCGTGAGGAGACCAACCCCGAGGACGTCGAGGGCATGCGTGCGGCGGTGGGCATCATGACCGCCCGCGGCGGGATGACCTCGCATGCGGCGCTCGTCGCACGCGGTTGGGGTAAGTGCTGCATCGTCGGCGCCGGTGCCCTGCACGTGAACGTGGTCGAAAAAACGGCGTGGATCGCCGGGTCGGACCTGGTCCTCAAAGAAGGCGACATCGTGACCCTCAACGGCACCCGCGGCCACGTCTATACCGGCCGTCTGCCGATGATCGACGCGACGGAGAACCCGCGCTTCCAGAAGTTCATGGCCATGGCCGACAAGTTCCGCACCATGGGGGTGCGCACCAACGCCGACACGCCGGCGGACGCCCGTATCGCCCGCTCGTTCGGCGCCGAGGGCATCGGCCTGTTCCGCACCGAGCACATGTTCTACGGCGAGGGCAGCGACAAGCCGCTCTTCCTGCTGCGCAAGATGATCCTCAGCTCGACGGTCGAGGAGCGCCGCGTGGCGCTGAATGACCTCCTGCCGTTCGTCAAGCACGACATCAAGGCCACCCTGGAAGCCATGGAAGGCCTGCCGGTGACGATCCGCCTGCTGGATCCGCCTCTGCACGAGTTTGTGCCGCAGAGCGCCGAGAAGCAGGCTGAGCTGGCCGCCGCGCTGAAGATCAGCGTCGAGGACATCCGCAAGCGCGGCGAGTCTCTGCACGAGAACAATCCCATGATGGGACACCGCGGCGTCCGCCTCGGCGTGACCTATCCGGAAGTGACCGAGATGCAGGCGCGCGCCATCTTCGAGTCGGCCGCCGAGATCATCGCGGCTGGCAAGAAGTGCAAGCCCGAGATCATGGTCCCCGTCACCTGCGACGTGAACGAGCTGAAGCACCAGAAAACGATCATCGCGGCCGTTCACGCGGAAGTGTGCGAGGCCAAGAAGATCAAGGCGATGCCCTACCTGGTCGGCACCATGATCGAGATCCCGCGCGCCGCTCTGCTGGCGGACCGCATGGCGTCGGAGGCGGAGTTTTTCTCCTTCGGCACCAACGACCTCACGCAGATGACGTTCGGCTTCAGCCGCGACGACATCGGAGGCTTCCTGCCGGATTACCTCGGCAAAAAGCTCTTGGCGTCCGACCCGTTCCAGACGATCGACCAGGACGGCGTGGGGCAGCTCATCGAGATGGCCGTCAAGAAGGGTCGCTCGACGCGCGAGCACCTGAAGGTCGGCATCTGCGGCGAGCAGGGCGGTGATCCGGCTTCGGTCAAGTTCTGCTACCGGACCGGTCTCAGCTACGTGTCGTGCAGTCCCTTCCGCGTGCCGATCGCGCGCTTGGCCGCGGCGCAGGCTGCGCTGCAGGGCTGATCGCGGCAAAAAGCGGTTGCTGAGCGGCGTGTCCGGATCTGTCCGGGCACGCCGTTTCTGCTTGAGACGGCAGCCTTGAATCGGTATCGTATAGCCACCCATGCAAGATCAAACCAGACCTGAGATCAGGCCCGCGGTCCTGAAAGACGCGGTGCAGATTTTCAATCTTATACGCAGCCATCAGGAAGACCTGATTTCGCGGCCGATCGGCGATATCATCCAGAACATCGACCGCTTCGTCGTCTGCGAGTCTGAAGGGCGTGTCGTCGGCTGCGCGGCGTGGCAGATCCTCCCGGAAATCGGCGAGCCTGAGCGCGCTTCCGTTGAGATCCAGTCGGTCGCCGTCGATCAGGCCTATCGCCGCCACCGCGTCGGAACGCGGATCGTGTCGCACATTCTTGCGGCGATCCGGCGGTTCGATCCGGCGCAGGCGATCGTCCTCACGTTTGCCCCTGAGTTTTTCGCGTCGCTCGGTTTCAGGGTCATCCCGAAAACGCAAGTGATGCACAAGCTCTATATGGGATGCATCAACTGCACCAAGCACGCCAATCCGTTCACCTGCCCCGAGATTGCGATGGCGCTCGACCTGAGAGCGCCGCAGCAGCACTGAATCGTTTCTTTGGCCCCTTTTTCATCATCAACCCCATCCGAGTCTGTATGAATACCCGTTACGCTTCCATCCAGTCCATCGCCGTCCCTGCGCCTCGGTATGCGCCCACGGAACCCAACGCTTTTCATGCGCTGAAGCAGGCCTTCGGAAGCTGTGTTTTCAACGATGCCGTGATGCGGCAGCGTCTGCCCGCGAGTGTCTATCACACGGTCCGCCGCACGATCGACAACGGGGAGCGGCTGGACGTCTCGGTCGCCGGCGCGGTGGCCGACGCCATGCGCGACTGGGCGATCGAGAACGGCGCCACGCATTATGCCCACGTCTTCTATCCCCTTACCGGATTGACCGCAGAGAAACACGACGGGTTTCTGGAGCCGGACAGCCAAGGCGGCGCCATCGCCAAGTTTTCCGCGAAGCAGCTGATCTCCGGCGAAGCCGACGGTTCGAGCCTGCCGTCCGGCGGCTTGCGGGCCACCTTCGAGGCGCGCGGTTATACCGCGTGGGACGTCACCAGCCCGGCCTACATCCTCGAGTCCGCGGGCGGCCGCTCGCTGTTCATACCCTGCGCCTTCTGCGCCTCGACGGGCGATGCCCTCGACAAGAAGACGCCGCTGCTGCGCTCCATGCAGGCGATCGACCGCCATGCCCGCCGGATCCTGGCCCTGCTCGGCGAGCCGGACCAGAAGGTGGACGCCAATGCCGGTTGCGAGCAAGAGTATTTCCTCGTCGACCGGCGTCTCTTCTTGCTCCGCCCCGACCTCATCAGCGCGGGACGCACACTCTTCGGCGCCAAGCCGCCGAAGGGGCAGGAGCTGGAAGACCAGTACTTCGGCGCGATCAACGAGCGTGTGTTGGCCTACATGATCGAGTGCGAAAACGCGCTCTATACGCTCGGCGTGCCGGTCAAGACCCGCCACAACGAGGTTGCCCCCGGCCAGTTCGAAATCGCGCCGATCTACGAGCAGGCCAACATCGCCGCCGACCACCAGCACCTCGTCATGTCGATCCTCCAGCGCACGGCCGCCAAACACGGCTTCGTCTGCCTGCTGCACGAGAAGCCTTTCAAAGGCGTGAACGGCTCGGGCAAGCATGTGAACTGGTCTTTGAACACGCCCACGTCCAACCTGCTGAACCCCGGGGATACGCCGGAAGAGAACGCCCGCTTCGTGGTGTTCTGCGCCGCCGTGATCCGCGCCATCTCTCTGCACGGCGCGCTGCTGCGCGCCTCGGTCGCCCATGCGGGCAACGATCACCGTCTCGGCGCGTGCGAGGCGCCGCCCGCCATCATCTCGGTCTTTCTGGGCGAGCATCTGACGGAGCTCTTCGAGCGCGTGGCTGCAGGCGCTTCGCACGAGCCGGCCAAGAAGGGCCGGCAGCCGCTCGCGCTCGGCGTCAACACGCTGCCGCCCTTGCCCGCCGAAAAGGGCGACCGGAACCGGACCAGCCCCTTCGCGTTCACCGGAGGAAAATTCGAGTTCCGGGCCGTGGGCTCCAACCAGTCGGTCTCCGGCCCGATCATGGTGCTGAATGCGATCGTGGCCGATTCGCTCGACTACATCGCGACCGGCCTGGAAGCGCGCGTCAAGGACAACCCCTCGCAGTTGAACGCCGCGATTCAGGCGCTGGTCAAGAGCATCTGGGACGAGCACAGCCGCATTGTTTTCAACGGCGACAACTACGCGGCCGCCTGGCACGCCGAGGCCGCGCGCCGCGGCCTCTGCAACCTGCCTTCCGCGCCGGAGGCGCTCGCGCAGTACGTCACGCCCGAGTCCATCGCGACCTTGGAGCGGCAGGGGGTTCTCACCGAGCGGGAGCTCCGCGCGCGTTACGACATCTATCTCGAGCGGTACATCAAGGACATCGCCGTGGAGGCGCGGCTCACGCAGGAGATCGCCCGCACCATGGTGCTGCCCGCCGTCAGCTCGGCGCAGGACGCGCTGGCGGGCGCCGCGCTGAAGCTCAAGCAGCTCGAGCTGCCCGTGGACGTTTCCACGCTCGCGGAGATCAGCCGTCTGGCCGTGGACCTGCAGGAAGAGCTCACCGCGCTCGCGCAGACCGCCAAAGAGTCTGAGGTGCATCACGGCTGCAAGGTCGGCCATGCGCGTTTCATGCGCGAGAAAGTCGTGCCCGCCGTCGAGCGCGTCCGCGAGATCGTCGACGCCCTGGAAGGGCTGGTGGATGACGAGGTCTGGCCGTTGCCGACCTATCAGGAAATGCTCTTCATCCGGTAACGGGGCCCGCGACGCATGCCACAGCCGCTTCACCGCCGCCTGCTCGCTTGGTACGACGGGAACAAACGCGCGATGCCGTGGCGCGGCCATCCCGATCCCTATGCGGTCTGGGTCAGCGAAATCATGCTTCAGCAGACGCAGGTGGAGACGGTCCGCGGCTATTTCGCCCGCTTCATCGCGGCTTTCCCGACGGCCGCGGCGTTGGCGTCCGCGCCGCAACAGCAGGTCCTCAAGATGTGGGAGGGGCTCGGGTATTATACCCGCGCTCGCAATTTGCAGAAGGCGGCGCAGGCCGTGGTGGCGCAGGGCGGCGTCCTGCCGGAGACGGTCGACGGCTGGGCGGCGCTGCCCGGCGTGGGGCCCTACACCGCGGCCGCCATCGCGAGCATCTGCTTCGGCGCGGAAGCGCCAGTGGTCGACGGCAACGTCATGCGCGTCTTCGCGCGCTTCCTCGGCTGGCCGGACGATTTCCGGAAGAAACAGGCCCGCGGCAAGCTCGCGACGTGGCTTCAGCCGCATATCGCCCAGTCGCGCCGCCCCGGCGATTTCAACCAGGCGATGATGGACCTGGGCGCGACGGTCTGCATCCCGCACGCGCCGGCCTGCGACGTCTGCCCGCTGCGGGCAGACTGCTTTGCGCGCCGCGAGCGCCGGCAGAGCGATTTTCCGGTCAGGCCAGTCAAGAAAGCCGTGCCGACACGCCAGGCGGTCGCGGTCCTGGTGCGTGATGAGGCCGGACGCGTCCTTTTCTCGCACCGCACGGAGGAGGGGCTCCTGTGCGGCATGTGGGAACTCCCGGGCATCGCCGTGCCGCGCCGGCCGACGCGCCGGGATGCCCTGCGGGCCTTGCGCGAGACGACGGGCCTTTCGTCCGCCCATGTCGAAACGCTCGGTACGGTCACGCACGTGTTTTCGCATTTCAAGCTGGTTCTGCACGTGTATGCGGCGCGTGCCTGTGAAGGCTCGCTGGATCACGCCAGACTTCCGCCCGTCCGCTTTGCTGTTCCCTCAGAACTTCCGCTCACGACCGCCGCCCGCCGCGCCCTCGATCTGGCGTGAGAAGAACACGGGGTGGCGGGGGCGCCTTTTACCTGGGAGCGCAGGCGTCCCGCCAGCCCGCTGCGGGAACAGTGCGTGTCAAAGAGGAACAGGCTGGCCCGGAGAACACTCGAGGTGTCGGAGTACCACATGACGGTTCCGGAGCGGAGAACCCTCTGCAAGACGCCGGAGCACCTCAGTGGCATGCGCAAGCGCAACGCGGTCGAGGCAAGGCATAGGGGTCGTATCGGGACATTAGGACAAACCAACTTGCATCGGAATGGGCGATCCCGTAACATCTGGAACATGGCAAGGCAGATCAGGCACAACGTTGAGGGCGGCTGGTACCATATCACCACGCGCGGGATGGGCCGCCGTGAGATCTTTTCCTGTGACCGCGACCGGGAGCATTTCATCGGACTGCTGCAGGGGCTGGTGGAGCGGTACGGGATTGTCCTTCACGCCTACGTGTTGATGGACAACCATTACCATCTGCTGATCGAGACGCCCCATGCGAACGCGAGCCGCGCGCTGCAGTGGCTGAACGTGAGCTACGCCGCATGGTACAATGCCGGGCACGGCCGCACGGGGCCGCTGTTCCAGCAGCGGTACAGGGGGATTCCCGTGGACGGGGAGGGCTCGTGGGCCCTGGCGTGCAGCGTGTACATCCACCTGAACCCCGTGCGTGTGCTGGCGCTGGGGCTCGGGAAGGAAGACCGCGGGCGCGAGAAGGCTGGTTTCTTGCCGAAGGAGCCGACGCACGAGCAGTCGAGGGCCCGCCTTGCCAAACTGCGGCGGCACGTCTGGAGTTCGTATCCGGCCTACGCGGGCTACGCGCCCAAGCCGGAGTGGCTGACATGCGAGAGGCTCTGGTGGCGGGCCGTAACGGGAAAGGGAGGAGATGCCAAGGCTGACTACAGGCGTTACCTTGAGGACTATTTGCGGCAGGGCGTCGAGGAGGGCGCGTTTGCGCGGATCACCGCCGCCGTCGCGATCGGCGGAGCCGCCTTCGTCGAAAGGTTGCGGCGGAAGGTTCCGCCGTCAGCCCGGAGCGACACGAACGTTAGGGCGTGGAGGCGGCTGCTGCCGTTCGGAGAGGTGGTGAAAGCGGTCGAGGCTGTCAAAGGGGAGCGATGGGCGTCCTTCGCCGACCGGAAGGGCGATTGCGGACGAGACCTGACGCTCTATGTGGCGCGGATGAACTGCGGGCTGTCGATTCCGGAACTCGCCGCCTTCGCGGGCCTCGGGCCGGCCGCCGCGTCCAAGGCGATCCAGCGCATGAGAACGCGCCTGTCCGGCGACCTGAAACTGAAGTCGATGTTTCGGAATGTTTCGGCTGAAATAGGCGCGCGAAAGAAATGAAATGTCTCGATGTCCAGATACGACCCCTTTGCTGTTGCAGCAGCAGGCCAACGGGTTGAACGGCGATCAGTTGCGAGCACGTCCCGTTTTCAGGCGCTCCCCACCTCAAATGTTTTCAAGCAGCATCACGGCGGACGTATGCAATTCACTGCTTGCACTTGCCATCCCCGCTCTTTCCGGGCCGGTGGGGAGTAGAAATGTCGTAAAGTGTGGTTCGGATAATTATGATATGAATAGTATATTGTATCGAAACGGCTGGCCGAGGACTGGAGGTAAATATGGACAAGCATGGCTTCACAGTGATATTAAGGATGTAGCCTATTATTATAATTGGAAAGTGTTTGACGATATATCTGTGAGAGGGGAGATGAAATGAGCCGTGTTGATAAGAAATGGCTAATACTAGTAGTCCTTGTTGCTTTCGGATGTTTTCTTGCATTTACGCTTTGGTTCAGGGGTTCCGCAGTTCAATTTATTAGACAGGGAACTTCTGACGATGCACGACAAGACATTAAGCAAATCATTGAGACCGAAGATTTGAGAAATGCATCGGTCATCCAGCGGCTCGACTTGTCGTCACGCAATGACAGGCCATCTTCTGAAATTGAGCTTGCACATCGGGACGGTGCAAAAGGACGGATTACGGTGCGTGTCTTCGATTCGAAGGGGACGCCCGTTTCTGGTGCCAACGTGGAAGTCTATTATGCGGCCGGAGGGAAAAAGAACACGCAAGTCAGGGGAATGACGGACCGTGGCGGGAAAATTTCAGCAGAGGGTTTGTCGAATTCCTTCTGCAACTTGTATGTCGATAAGAAGGGGTATTATCGAACGACACAACAGTATTCATTTGTGCGCCCCGATCTGGATGTCAAAGACGGTCGTTGGCAGCCGTGGAATCCGACCGTGGAGGTCATCCTGAAAGAAAAGCGGTCTCCGGTCAGGATGATTTCGAAACGCGTCGATGCGAAGTTGCCATATAACAAAACTGTTGATTTTGATTGTTTTGCGGGGGATTGGTTGCCGCCTTATGGCCTAGGCAAGCAACCGTGCCTTTCATTTCTGTACCGTTCTGAGTACAACGGGACATTCGGTTACCTGACGAACTCGCTAACTCTGTCCGTTCCCCGTGGAGGAGGTTTTATCCACTGCAAGCAAGACGCTTTCTCAACGAATTGGTCGCTTTATGAAGCACCTCAAACGGGTTATGTTTCTCCTGTGGCATTTGAGCTGAAACGGACGCCAGAAAAGGTGTTGTTAGACGTGACGTTGGCGGTTGGGTACTACCTTGTCTTCTGCACGGATATTCTCAATGGAACGCGAGTGGACAAGGAGTCAAAGTGCTTTGGTAAAATCAGAGAATTTGAGTATGGGGAAGACTACAAACGCCCAGGTTTTGGTTTTGTCAAATTCACGTATTATATCAACCCGGCTCCAAACAATCATAATCTCGAAGCCGAAGAAAAATAGCGAGGAAGGGAGTGTGAACGCTTGTTCAGGGCCCAAGGGGAACGTGCCGGGGCATAAGGAGAGGAGGCACCGGGGTCGTATCGGGACATAAGGACAAACTGGCTTGCATCGGAATGGGCGATCCCGTAACATTAGGATCAGGGCAAGGCAGATCCGGCACAACGTTGAGGGCGGCTTGTACCATATCACCACACGCGGGATGGGTCGCCGGGAGATCTTTTCCTGTGACCGCGCCGGGAGCATTTCATCAAACTGCTGCAGGGACTGGTGGAACAGTACGGGATTGTCCTTCACGCCTACGTGCTGATGGACAACCATTAACATCTGCTGATCGAGACGCCGCATGCGAACACAAGCCGCGCGCGGTAGTGGCTGAATGTGGGCAATGCTTGACCGGAAACGGGAATTGGTTTTCGGGAGGTCTCGGCTGACATAGTCGCGGGTAAGAAATAAAATGTCTAAATGTCCCGATACGATCCCTATGCAGGCAAAAGACAACTTTGACCAGAAAACGGTAAACAAAAACGGAAAGGCGCACCTATGTTAGTAGGCATGAAAATTACAACGATTAGATTTGCAGGGTTCGTGTGGTTGTGCGGAGTCGTGATTGCGTTGTCCGCAGCTGGTGGTTCGGCGGGTGTGGATAAGATTCGCGGTCCGTTTCCGCTTATGTGCACGCCGTGGACAGAGGACTGTGCTTTGGACACAGAGGTGCTGGTGCGTGAGGCGGTCTTCATGAGCGAGCATGGCGCGGCGGGAGTGATCTGGCCGACGGCCGGAGAGGTGATGGATCTCGTGGAGTCTGATGAATATGTGAAGGGGTTGGATGCGCTGATGACACGCGCGGCGCAACCGGACTTCACCGCGCAGCTGACCGCGATCTGTTGCGGATCGAACTCGGCGGCTGCACTCGACCGGGTGCGAGAGGTGATGACTCTCCAGCGAAAGCGTGGCGTTAAGATAGCGATTCTAGCGCGTCCGCCGGACGATGCGAAGACCCAGCAGGATATTGAAACGTATTATCGTGCGTTAGCGGCGGTGGCAGAATGCCCTGTCATCATCCAGACTTTTAACGGTAAGAGTCCGCAGCCGAATGTTGAACTGCTGGTGCAACTTTCCAATGACTATCCGAAGATTTACGGCTATGTGAAGGAAGAGTCTCCGGGCGGCAAGGTGAACGGACGCATCGCGCAGTTGATCGCCGCGAAGCCGGTGATCAAAACGGTGTTCAGCGGTTGGGGTGCGAAGGGGTGGCTGTACCAGGGGCGTGCATTGGGCACGGACGGAATGATAACCCAGCGTCCTGGCTACACTGACCTGCTGGCGGCGATGTGGACAGAGTTCCAGAAGGGCGATCCTGACGGAAAAATGACGGAGATTTACTGTCGGTTTTTGCTGATGCTCAACATCGGCGACACATTCGGCGGGGATTCCGACGCGATGCGCGGTCCACATCTCTATGTGCTGATGAAACGCGGAGTGTTCAAGAACATGCTCACGCGTCGCCGCGCCAATGATAAAGAAATGGCGAATGGACGCAAGTGGGTGGCCGAGGATTATAAAATAACGGACGCCGAGAAGGCTGAGATCGACCGCCGTCTCGAATTCTGCCGTCCGTGGCTTAAGGATTGAATTTGTCACACTCAAAACGGAGAGTGAAGCAGTGGACGGCGCGCGTTCCATTTTGGCACGCCATGGCCCATCCGCCTCACGTCAAAGCGGCGTCGCAAGTCTGGCCAGTGCGTCAGCGGACCGCCACGCCGCGGCTGCGGAGATAGTCCTTCAGCTCGCCGATGCCGATGATGCCGAAGTGGAAGATCGAGGCGGCCAGCAGGACGGTCGCGCCCGCCTGCACGGCTTCGAAAAAGTCCTCGAGCTTGCCTGCGCCGCCGGACGCCACGACCTCGGCCGACACGGCCTGCTTGATGGCCCGGATGACCGGCAGGTCGTAGCCCGTCCGCGCGCCGTCGCCGGCTTTGCTGGTGGGGAGGATCACCGGCACGCCGAAGCCGTCGACCCGCTTGGCCCACTCCACCGCGTCCGAGCCCGTGGCGGTGCGGCCGCCGTCGATGTAGACCTCGTAGCCCGAGGGCATCGCCGCGTTCCGGTCCACGTCGATCGCCACCGTCACCTTTGCGGCGCCGAACGCCTTGATCAGCTCCGGCACCAGCTCCGGTTTGCGGAAGGCCGCGCTGCTGATGGAGACCTTGTTCGCGCCGGCGTCCAGCACCGCCTGGGCGGTTTTGACGTCGGAGATGCCGCCGCCCACCGTGAAGGGGACGGTCGTGACTTCGGCCACGCGCTTGACCACGTTCAGAAGCGTGGCCCGGCCTTCCACCGTGGCGGTGATGTCCAGCATCGCCAGTTCGTCCGCGCCCTTCGCGCAGTAGGCTCGCGCGCACTCGACGGGGTCGCCCGCGTCGCAGATGTCCACGAAATGTACGCCCTTGACGACGCGTCCGTTCTGCATATCCAAACAAGGCATGATTCGAACAGGTTGACTCATGAGATATCTCCTTTTTGCGGCGATGTGCCGCCGCGTTTGCCGACGGAAAGTCACCTTGATTCAACCAAAAAGAAAAGCGCCACGGAAGCAAATTGTGGACTATCCCCACATATTTCGGTTGACGATTGAGGAGAGGGCCGGAAACAAA